>DVGK01000077.1 GCA_018712785.1 Candidatus Choladousia intestinavium
CAAGGGGTATAGAAATTTTAACTGAGAAATTCCAATTTTTCTTCATTATTGTCTACATTTCTTATCAGACGGCAGACCGCTATTCGCCCATTCTCTTCTGTGCTCCAGAACCATGCGCCGCTGGACATTAACATCCTTTCTTTTTCTTCCTCCGTGAAATAATATGTTCCGGCAGCTCCAACTGTAATCGTTTTATCACCGCTAATGGATGTTACATATATTTGAGAAATATAATTATTGTCTAAACAGTATCTGTTTAACGCAGACTGCGCAGAATTGTACCTGGACAGATATCCTTCCCCATCTTCATAAGATAAAAATTCATGCACTCTTGTATCGCCTATAATAGAAACTGAAATATCTATAGCGCTGCTTATTGCCTCTTTTATTGATTGAGTCGCAATATACGCAGACAGATGTACAGATTTTTTATAGTTGTCATGGAGCCTTTCAATAAAAACAGATGAAACCAGGCTATATACAAATACCATGGGAAAGATAATGACAAATAACATCAATATTAAAAATCTCCGAAAAATACCTCCTCTTCTCATAACAGCTCCTTATGAAACAAAATAACATCAGGATTCCCAATTCGCTTTTTTCAGACATTATTATATCATTGAAAAAACTTTAAAGCAACTTCTCATCAAAAAGGGGAATATTGGGAAATAAGCACTCCTTAAAGGGAACAAATATAAACCGGAAGAATCTTGCAACCTCTATATTTCTGTATTGTATAATAAGGATATTAAGAATCCTGAAAGATGGGAAAGGCTGAAGAAAACGCATAAAACATAAGAAGGGAGATAGGGGGCATGGGTTTATTGGAAAAATTGTTCGGAAAGAGAAAAGAAAAAAATAGAAAAGAAACCTACCGAAGAGAAGGACTTGAGCTGGAGCAGGAGGGAAAATTTGAAGAAGCGTTTCTAAAGTATGAAAAGGCAGCGGAGATGGACGATGTGCCATCCATGGTTTATATTGCCAGAATGTATCTTTCTGGGAATTTCCGTCCGGCAGCATCCTCCAATCTGACGGAACTGCTGCTCCGGGGCGGGCCTGTTTTTCCCTGGAATCTGCGTGAAGAAAAACAGCCGGATTATCAAAGCGGGCTTGAGTGGCTGATCAAAGCAGGTGATCTCGGCAGCGGACCTGCCTGCGAGACGGCCGGAAATATGCTCTGCAGTGGAATCGGCTGTCAGGCCGACATGGAAAAAGGAATTGAATATTTGGAAAAGGCAGCAGCGAATGGGCAGACATCAGCCCGGAAATATATTTGCCTGTACCGTCCGGATGGCAGGAAGCTCACGGATGAAGCGTACGAAGCGTGCCTGGCTGAATTTGTGAAAGCAGTCGATTCAAAGAACGATAAGGCATACGAACTTTATGCAACGCTGAAAAGCGGCACACAGAAACAGCTTGCCCGGTTAGGGCGTATTTTGATTGCTGCTCAGAATATCCGAAAAGCCGGATATGAGCCTTTCAGATTTTCGGCCGGACCCTCCGGAATTCCGCTGCTGCCTATAGTCTCAAAACGCGGAGCATGGTGTACCTTCCTGCGGTTCAATATGGACGCATGGCAAGAAAAAGCCCCGTTGATTGCAGTTTCCTCAGATATCTTGGATGTGAAGAATCCGCTTTGGCTGCTGCAGTATTTACAGCATCTTGAAATTGTCGGTACGGCAACGTATAGATCTCCTGCATTTGGGTGGCTGGATGAAAGGAAAGAGGCGGTTCTGATCCGTTTTAGCGGAGGAACCGAGCTGGACGCCGATGCTATGAATGAAGTCGTGGAGTCCTTTGCTCTTATGGATGAGGAATATAAGGGGGATTCCAGCGCCTTCATGGTGGAGGTGGGAGAAAAGGAATACAGCTTTGAAGCTGCCGGGATTAACGGTGATAAAGTTGAGGTTTTGTGGCGATATACAATCGGAGGCAGCAGCGATGTGCAGGAATGCTTTGAGCCGGAGCTGATTTCTATGGACATAGATCTATAATGTCTAAAAGCATGTTTGATGGTTTGGGGGGCAGAAATCATGAAGTCCTTTAAAGAAAAACCGCTTCTGCAGATAATCTTTGGAAAAAAGTTTCAGAAAAGATAAAAAAACAGGATATGATAGGGATAGAAATAGAAATATTTCTTCAGTATGGGCGTGATGCCTGGAAGGCTTGAGGAACTGGAGGCGTCTGGGAAAATACAGGGAAACGGAACCTATGGAGATTGTGAAAGCGAGGCGGAGTGAATGAGATATTATGAAAACGAGAGAGAATGTATTGACCTGTTCCGGGAGGAATATGAGTTTCTGAGCAATTTTTATCCGGCGCTTATGGAGTTTGAAGGGATTGAATTCTACAATGCCGAAGCGGCGTATCAGGCCCAGAAGTGCAGGAACAAGGAGGAACGGCTTCACTTTTCCAGAATGTACGCGGACGCTGCCAAGCGTCAGGGAAGGAAGGCAGAATGCCGGGAGGACTGGAAAGAGGTAAGGATTCCGGTGATGCGGGCTGTGGTAAGGGCCAAGTTTGACCAGAATCCCGTCCTGGCCCGCAGACTTCTGGAGACAGGGGAAAAGCCATTAAAGGAAGGAAATTACTGGGGGGATCTTTTCTGGGGAATCAATCTTCATACCGGAGAGGGTGAAAATCATCTGGGAAAAATTCTCATGGAATTAAGAGATACATATAAGAAGGAAGGGCTTCCCGAAAAACGGGAGGGAGCAGGAAAGAAAAGCTTCGCCGGAAGAAGGGATCTGGAGGCGGAGTTTGTGGACATCACTCAGGCAGACTGTGAATGTATAGTCAATGCAGCCAACGAAACGCTTCTGGGAGGAGGCGGCGTTGACGGAGCCATCCATCGGGAGGCAGGAAGAGAGCTGATGGAGGAGTGCCGGCAGTTAGGAGGCTGTAAGACAGGGGAGGCCAAAATCACCGGGGGCTACAGGCTGCGCGCCTCCTATGTGATTCACACAGTGGGACCTCATTACGGGGAAAAGAAAGACCGGGAGCTACTGGCTTCCTGCTACCGAAGCTGTATGGAACTGGCCAGAGAGAATGGGATCCGCAGCATCGCGTTCCCGGCAATTTCCGTCGGAAAGTTCAGTTACCCCAAAAGAGAGGCGGCCAGAACGGCGGTGGAGACAGTCAGAGACTGGAAGGAAGAGCACCCGGATTATGGGATACGGGTCGTATTCTGCACGGTGGATCCGGGCATCTATGAATATTTCTGCGAGTTTATCCAGCAGTATTCCTGAAAGAGAGCCGCTTTTTAGAAAGGCGGGAAGAAATTTCTGGATTTTGTGATAAACAGCAGGAGCATTGTGAAAGAAAAACGCTGTCAGGAAGGGAGGATCGCTATGCGGGACAGAAAAGAAATGGAAACTCTGGAGGAATTTCGCTTCAGAACACAGAGCTTTAATCAGAACAGCCTGCCCTTGGAAGGAATGGAGACAAATCCGGGGCTGCTAAAGAAGGTAAATCAGGAGGGAAACTTTCTGGAGTACCGGGGGAATACCGTGGTATTTGTTCTGCCCCGGGAGATAAAAGAGAAGATTTCCGTTTTTCAGGAGAAATTGTACAGCCTGTGCCGTGAAATTCTGGCGGAGCCTTTGGAAGCGGATACCTTTCATCTTACCCTGCATGACCTTGCAAGCGGGCCGCCTTCCGGCAGTCTGGAGCACAGGATAAGAGAAACCCGCTTCGGGGCGGCGAAGAAGACGGCCGGACTTTCCAGGGAAGGGGAAACGATACGGCTGCGGTCCACCTTTCTGTTTAATATGGTAAACACCAGCATGGTATTGGGATTTGAGCCGGAAGAAGAGGAAAGCTGCCAAAGGCTGATGCGGTACTATGAAGCTTTTCAGGAGACGGTCCGGTTAAGCTATCCCCTGACGCCCCATGTGACAGTGGCGTATTTCAGACCGGGGAGGATTTCCGGGGAACAGATAGGCAGGCTGCAGGAGGCCGTTGATTTTGTAAAAGCCCGGGAACAGCTGAAGCTGGAATTGACGGGAGCGATGCTGGAATATCAGGAATTTTCAGATATGAATCATTATTGGAGGGGATGCAGGTGAATCCGGAACGGAGCAGCCGTTTATTATTCAGCTTTTATGCAGTGTCAGACCTGCACATTACGCAGAAAGCGCGGGGAAAAGCGGCAGGAAAACGATACAAGGCATGGAAGTATCTTGAAAATACAGAATGTTCTTTTCTGCTGATCGCCGGGGACATTACCAACGGCTGCGGCAGAGAAGAATTTGAAAACGCCAGGGCAGAACTGGATCCGCTTATAAGCCGTTTTCCTGTTCTGGCCGCCTACGGAAATCATGATTATATACCAAATAGTCCCAATGCAGCCGCGTCACCGGAGAGCAGACGGCAGTTTTCACACTGGATGCAAGAAAAGAATCTGAAGCACGGCTGCGGAATGGAGTTTTTTAACGGCATTCAGTGCTTTGAAGCACGGTACCGGGGCGTACAGGTTCTTTCCATGGACTGCGCGGCGACATATCCGGCGGCGGCAGCCGGAGATGAGCAGCTCGCGTGGCTGGATGAAAAGCTGAGGCACAGCGATCACGAGAGATTTCGGATTGTTGTGAGCCACTTTCCGCTGACGAATTATGTGCCGGGAAGAACGGGACGGAAGCAGATGAGCTATGTCCGCGACAGCTTAAGGCAGCAGAGACTGCTTGAAAAACATAAAAATATTCTGTTCTTTTCCGGCCATACGCATTTTTCGCTGGCGTCTGACAGTCCCAGTATGCTTTATGATGAAAGCAGCAGGGTGGCATATTTTAATACGGCAAGCGTAGGAAATACACTGCCGAATCCCGGCGGGGGAAAGGAAAAGGGAGCGGAAAATACCTCCGGCAGTATGGGGCTTTTGGCGGAGGTCTTCGAATCCGGGATTCAGATAAGCGGAATCGATTTTTTAAATGGCTCAGAGCTTGAAGCGTGTAAATTTAAGCTTGCCCTGTAAGCGCTTCTCTGAGAAAAACCGGGGATTTAAAAATGCTCTCCGCCGCGGGAAGCTTATATGCTTCAAAGATCGGTGACAGGGCGGCCGACCCGTGCTATAGTAAGGAAAAGCATTGCGACGGCAACCAGAAATTTTAAGGAAAATAGCAGTACCATGATTGGAGGAAAAGATGATAGAGATTAAAATCGCTGTTGATGAAGTAAATTATGAGGAAGCCCTGGAGACATTATACCCAATCCTGGCAGACCGACTGACAGAAAAGATGAGGAACCCTCTGCTTGCAGGGATTCTGTCCAAGACAAAAGGTTTGTCTCTGTCGGCTGTTAAGGCTGCTTTAAAAACACTTCCCCAGGAAACTAAGGATGAGCTGGCCGTGCTGTGCCTGAATCATTATAAAGAAAAGATTGTCCAGGTACTCACAGATACACTGACAGAACAGGGAATTTCTCTGAAGGTTCAGGAGATAGAAGTAGAATGCCGGTAATATAATTTTTCTGAATCACCGGGAGGGAAAGAGAATGGAAGGGACAGCGAATGAGATAAGAGAGATGTATTACTGCAGATGTGCCTCCGCGTATGTGCGCGGAAGTCAGGAAAAAATTTCAGGCGCATCAACGGAACCGAATTTGAGAGTATCCGCATACGGGCGCGGAAGAAAAGAAGGGGCCGGCCGGGAACGAAGGGAAGCGCTTTGCTCGGAAGAGGCGGAAGGTTCCTCAGAAGGGGAAGATCTGGTTCTTCAGGGGATCCGGGAGGGCCTGAAGATGTACCGTTTTAAGAAAAGCCATGAAGAGCTCCCCAGGGTCAGGCGCGTGCTGGGGTTTTTGAGATCCGTTCCGTTTGAAAGCCTGCTGGATGTGGGAAGCGGACGGGGCGCGTTTTTAATTCCTTTTTTGGAGCAGTTCCCTCATGTATCTGTAACGGCTGTGGATCTGCTGCCGGAGAGGGTGGAATTTCTGGAAACCCTGCGCAGGGGAGGCATCCGGAACCTGACTGTCCGGAAAGCCGATATCTGCATGCGGCCTCTGCCGGAAAAGTCTGTGGATATTGTCACCCTGCTGGAGGTGCTGGAGCATATACCCCGGGTAGAAGAGGCGGTGAAGGCTGCGGTAGAAACCGCCAGAAAGCATGTGGTCGTGACGGTTCCTTCAAAGGAAGACAGCAACCCGGAGCATATCCACCTTCTTACGAAGGAACGGCTGACTGCGCTTTTTGAGGCGGCCGGCTGCAGCAGGCTTCGTTTTGACGGCGTGCAGGGGCATTTATTTATGGTGGCAACGATTTAGAAGAAAAGAGGGCGAGATGAAAGAATACAATGCCATTCTGAAATATCCAAGAACACCTCACCTGGAAGGCTCCCGACTGCAGCCCGGAGACGAAGACCTGTCCCAGATCCGCTTCGATGAAATCCGGGGAAAGCACCTGGTGGTGGAGGAAAAATGCGACGGGGCAAACACCGGCATCTCCTTCGGCGACGGCGGAGAGCTGCTCCTTCAGAGCCGGGGACATTATCTGACCGGGGGCTACCGGGAAAGACATTACAATCTGTTGAAGCAGTGGGCGAACGTCCACAGAGAGGCTTTTTACCGCGTGCTGGGAGAGCGGTACATTATGTACGGGGAATGGATGTACGCGAAGCACACCGTCTATTATGACGCTTTGCCTCATTATTTCCTGGAGTTTGATATTTATGACCGGGAGCGGGAAATCTTTCTGGACACACCTTCCAGGAAGAAGATGACGGAAGAGATGCCTGTGGTATCTGTGCCAGTCTTGGCTGAAGGGGAATTTATGGAAAAGGAGTCCCTGCTGCGCCTGCTGGGTCCCTCCGCTTATATCCGGGAGGGCCATCTGGAACGCCTCAGAAAAAAGGCCGAAGAGCTGGGGCTGGATGGAGAGCGGCAGTGCCGCAGGACCGATCCTTCCGTAATGATGGAAGGACTTTATATGAAGGAAGAGAAGGAGGGGCAGGTGGCCGCCAGAATGAAGTACGTCAGAGCTTCCTTTCTTCAGTGTGTGGATTTTTCAGAAAAACACTGGCTGGACCAGCCCATCGTGGAAAACGGACTGGCGGTTCCGCTGGAAGAACTGTATCAGATACAGAGCCTTTGAATCCGGAAGGAGGGAACGTATGAGCAGGCAGGAAGCGCTTCTGGAGCTTGTGCCCCGGGAGCCGGACTGGAAGATTGACTGGAAAAGGATAGAAAGCTCAGGGCTTTCTGCCTGGATCGGAAAGATGCGGAATACCGGGCAGAATCCCATCTGGCATGGAGAGGGAGATGTATGGACCCATACAAAAATGGTATGCGAGGCCCTGGTATCCATGAAGGAATATCAGCGGCTGGCAGGAAGAAAGCAGGAAATTTTATTCCTGGCGGCTCTTCTGCACGATGTGGGAAAAATTCCCTGCACCCGGATGGAAAATGGCATATGGATTTCGCCGGGACATGGAAGCGTTGGCGCCAGGATGGCCAGGGAGATTCTGTGGCTGGAGTACGGATGCTGCGGCGAAATGGCCTGGACGGAATTTCGGGAGGCGGTCTGCACGCTGATTCGATTCCATTCCCTGCCGGTACATATTCTGGAGCAGCAGGAGCCTGAACGGCACCTGATCAAAATCGCCGCGTGTGGAAGGCTTGCTCCAGATTTTTCTGTAGAAGACCTGTGCCTTCTGGCCCGGGCGGATATAAAGGGAAGAATTTGTCCGGATCAGGAAGAGGGGCTGGAGGCGGCAGAGCTATGCAGGCTGCAGGCCCAGGAATATGGATGTTTAAGATCGCCGATGGAATTTCCGGATGATTTCTCTGAGTATGCCTACCTGTCAGGGCGGAAGATCTGTCCCGGCCAGAAGCTGTACAATGACACTTGGGGAGAGGTTCTTCTGATGAGCGGACTTCCCGGGACGGGAAAGGATACGTGGCTCCGGGAGAGCTGCGGAGAAATTCCAGTAGTTTCTCTGGACGAATGGAGAAGCAAACTGAACATTCTGCCGGAAAAGGATCAGGGGCCGGTGCTCCAGGCAGCCAGGGAGCAGGCAAAGGAATACCTGCGAAGAAAAGTCCCCTTTGTATGGAACGCCACCAGCCTCTCGCCCGCCTTCCGGGAAAAGCAGGTTCAGCTTTTTACAGACTACCATGCATCCGTGAAGATCTTGTATCTGGAAACTGAATGGGAAGAGGAAAAAAGGAGAAATCAGGAGCGGAAGGCTTGTGTACCGGAGAAAGTGATCCGGCATATGCTTGGAAGAATGACCCTGCCGGAACGGCCTGAAGCCCATAAAGTGGAGTGGCGGTGCGTCTGAAGGGAAGGACGGCGATTTTCGAAATCTGCAGGCCGGATTCTAAGCAAAACTATCTGGGTTTTCAGTCAGTGCTGATACTGGAGTGAGAAAGATTAACCAGGGGCTGATGCAAATTGTCTACTTGAATGAGTACATGATCGTGGAAGTTTTTCACTGCAGGGGTGAAGTGATGAGCCTTTAAGGAGGCCATATAGAAATTGCGCTCCCAGCTTGGATGGGAAATCTGAATGATTTTTACATCCATCCGGAGGAGATCTGCCATATATGGAACAACGGCTACTCCGAAGCCTTTGGAAACCAGCCCGGCTATCACAATATCCTCATCCACTTCATAGGCAATCTGCGGCTGAGTTTGTATTTTTTGAAACAGATGATCAACAATATTTCGCAGGCCCGATGATTTAGAAAAGCAGATCGTGACTGGCTGGATAGGAGGAGCCAGTTTGTCGCGGGCATGATGTAATTCAAAATATATAGTAAAATTTTCTGCAGTATGCCGCAATCCATTGGAGAAAACGACATGTTATCTTTCACAAGGACAAATTCTATACTAAAACAATACAGATTGAATGGCTATGCGGTGAATGATAGTCGTATTAAACATCTGGGAGAAATGCCCATCTTTTTTGTGCCATTGCAACCTCATCTTATGATATTATTAAAGTAGACGCTACCTAAAGAATCAATAAAACAAATGTAAAAAATCAGCGAAGACCGGGCGTACCGCAGTCGGCCGGCATTGGACAAGGAATCTCTCTACAGACATGATTAAGCGGGAAATTGAAATCTGTGGGAAGAAGCCGGCCCTAAGAGGCAGAGCATGTGCAGAGGCTGATATGCAGATGTACAATATGCCTCATGGACGCCGAAATTCAGGATGGACAGGTGCCCTCAAAAGGCAACAAAACAGTAGTAGAAAAGAAGGTTGAATAATGGAGTATCAGTTAATTCGCTCAAAGAGAAAAACAGCGGCTCTTCAGGTGCAGGAGAACGGAAGTATTCTGGTACGGGCGCCTTACGCCATGTCATCCCTGCAGATTGAGGTGTTTGTACAAAAACACAGAGCCTGGATCACAAAAACACAGAAGCAAATCCTGAACCGCCAACAGACATGCCATATGATCACGGATGAGGAGCGCAGGACAGGAATTGAAGCCGCAATGGTCCGTATCCCGCAGCGGGTCGCCTATTTCGCAAAGCGGATGGGCGTAACCTACGGGCGAATCACGATCCGGGACCAGAAGACACGCTGGGGGAGCTGCAGTACAAAGGGGAATTTAAACTTCAACTGGAAGCTGGTGCTGATGCCTCCGGAATTGCTGGATTATGTGGTTGTGCATGAGCTTGCGCACCGCAGAGAGATGAATCACTCCAGCCGCTTCTGGGCGGTTGTGGAGGCTGAACTTCCGGACTACCTGGAACGCAGGAAGCTGCTGCGGCAGCAGAATTTCTCCTGAGCAGAAAAACGCGGCAGGGGAAATGGGGATTGCAATCACGCAAAAGGGGAAGGAGCGCTGGCGGAATGAAAGATTTCACAGTAACAAAAGATTACATTTCGACGTCTGAGGAAACGCCAGGCATCCTCTGGATCCATGGGGAGGGTACGGCCTTTGAGCGGGAATATTTGTACGCGGCAAAACACTATAAGACATAACCCAAAGCTGAATTTCTGATGGAGGAAGATGGATGGAAAATAAAACCCTGATGCAGTATTTTGAGTGGTATCTGCCGGAGAACGGGCTTCACTGGCAGCGATGCGAGGCCCAGGCAAAGACCCTGCGGGAGGCGGGAATCGATGCGGTCTGGCTGCCTCCCGCCTATAAAGGAGCGGGCGGCGCGAAAAGTGTAGGATATGATGTGTATGATACCTACGATCTGGGAGAGTTTGATCAGAAGGGCACAGTGAGGACCAAGTATGGAACCCGGGAGGATTATCTGAACGCGGTGAAGGCGCTGAAGGCGGCAGGCATTAAAGTACTTACGGATATTGTGCTGAACCAGATGATGGGAGCGGATGAGACGGAGGAAGTGGCGGCGGAGGAAAACGCCCAGCATAACCGGGAGCTTGAGGTGCAGGAAAATCTGACGATCTCTGCCTGGACGAAGTTTACCTTCCCGGGGCGGAAAGGAAAGTATTCGGATTTCTGCTGGAGCGCCGGGAACTTCAGCGGAACAGATTGGGATGAGAAGACCAGGAAGGGCGGCATCTTTAAATTTGAGGGAAAGGAATGGAGCCGTCAGACCGACACGGAGAATGTAAATTATGACTATCTCATGGGAGTGGATCTGGATATGAACGCTCCCCAGACGGTGCAGGCCCTGGAAAACTGGGGAAAGTGGTATCTTGACACAGTGGGGATGGATGGCTTCCGGCTGGATGCGGTGAAGCATATCAGCCATGATTTCTATGAATACTGGCTGAAGCAGATGCGGGCCTACGCCGGCAGAGACTTGTTCGCGGTGGGTGAGTACTGGTCTCCGGATCTGCAGCGGCTGCTGAAGTATCTGGAGGAGGTGGGGGACAGCATGTCTCTTTTTGACGTACCGCTGCATTTCGCGTTCCTGTCGGCGGCCACCTCCAACGGAAATTTTGACATGGGATCGATATTCCGGGATTCCCTTGTGAAGGTCCGGCCGGACCGGGCCGTGACCTTTGTGGACAATCATGACACACAGCCGGGGCAGGCACTGGTCTCCTTTATACCTGCCTGGTTTAAGCCCATCGCATACGCCTTGATTCTGCTGAGAGCGGACGGAATTCCCTGCGTATTTTACGGGGACTATTACGGGATCCCCCATGACGGGATTGCTCCTGTATCGGGGCTTCGAGCGCTGCTGAAGCTTCGCAAGGACTGGGCTTACGGGGAACAGAGAGATTATTTTGACGATTCCTCTCTGGTGGGCTTTGTCAGGTTAGGGGATGAGGAACACCCAAATTCAGGAATGGCAGTGTTAATGACGGACTCAGTGGCGGGAAAAAAGAGAATGGAGATGGGATCCCGGTTTGCCGGGGCGGCCCTCTATGACGCACTGGGACGTTTCAGCGAGCCGGTCATTCTGGACGAAGACGGCGCGGGAGAGTTCCCGGTTCAGGGCGGTTCTGTCTCCGTGTGGGTTTTGGAGCCTGTATACAGAGCAATCTGCACACAGATTGAATTTTAGAGAAACGCAGTACACCTCCCTGGTTCTATGGGCCATACTGTGACAGATGCGGCAGCCGGTCCATTTGCAATGGAATAATAAATCTTTTGATTTTGTGAGGCCTTAAGCCGTACCCAAGTCAGCCATCCTGGTGATTGATGCAGGCAGCGTCTTATGTTAAAATATTTCTAATTGAAGTATGGTTGCGAAAAGATTACAAAGAAGAGGATGAATGGGGCGGCGCTTATTATCACGATGTGATGAGCTATAACAGCGATGGCTCACAGAGCTACGATGACCTGACGATTTTCCTTTCACTGGTGAGGCTCTATGGAACGGACGACTACTACCTTGTTCAGCAGCGTATGCACTACGGAGAGGAGATGGATGACTTTATGGTGTTTGAATTTCTGACTGAATCAGACGGCGCGCTCATTCACGAATACGGCATAAGCATCGTTACCGGGGAGGATTACACGGTTCACTACGTCCCGGACACCGATGGAAACCTGACCAGCGATGCCGGCAGCGACGGTATTCCTACCCAATATATCCGCTGTTCTACCAAACCAATGTGGCAGGAATAGCAGCTTCTCAAGAAGTTATTTTTTGAACCCTGATTCGCCTGCCGCTTGGCAGCGCCTGAAACTTTTGTTATACTTTTAGGAAGAATGCAGGTTTTGCGGAAATACCGGCAAAGAATACAGCTGCACAGGAAAACAGGAGGGAGCAGCTAAATGGAGGAAAACAGCAAAAATGAATTATTTGAGAAGGCAGCGGTTCCAAGGGCCTATTTTACCTTTACCCTGCCGGTAGTGTTCAGTATGGTGGTATCCCTGGTCTACAATATGGTGGATACCTTCTTTATTGCCCAGACCGGAAATACGGATCTGGTGGCGGGCGTTTCTCTGAGCGCTCCGATTTTTACTCTGATGATCGCTCTGGGAGATATTTTCGGGCTTGGGGGAAGCTCAGTGATCTCCCGGCTTTTTGGACAGAAGCTGGAAAAGGACGGGAAGCGCCTCAGCGTATTCTGCTTTTACGGAGCTATTCTCTGCGGAATCGCGGTAACCGGGCTGCTTCTGGTATTCCGGGATCCCATTCTTACTCTTTTGGGAGCAGATACGGATACCATGGCTTATGCCAGCCAGTATTATACTTATATCGCCCTGGGCGCGCCTTTTATTATCGTATCCTATACGCCGCTGAATCTGCTGCGCACAGAGGGATTTGCCACAGCGTCCATGACAGGGAGTATTCTGGGCGCGATAGTGAATATAATCCTGGATCCGATCTTTATCTTTAATTTTGGCCTGGGGGCCGCGGGAGCCGCTATCGCTACGGTGATCGGAAATATCTGCACGGACTTATTCTTTTTGTGGTTTCTCTTAAAGAAAAGCAGAAGGCTCTCTGTGGATCCCAGAAACTTTTATATCAAAAAGAAAGAACTGGGACAGATCTTTGCCATTGGTATTCCGGCCTCTGTGACAAATCTGATGCAGAGCCTGGGGCTGGCTCTCACGAACCGCTATCTGCTTCCTTATGGAAATGACGCTGTAGCGGCTATGGGAATAGTGATGAAGGTGAACCTTATTGCAGTGCTCGTGCTGGTAGGGCTTGCCTTTGGCGTTCAGCCTCTGATCGGATACAATTACGGGGCGAAAAACAGCAGGAGACTGAAAGAGATCCTGAAGTTCAGCTACGGGTTTGAATGTGCGGCGGCAGCGGTTCTGGCCATACTTCTTTCCCTGGCAGCTCCCGTTCTGATGAGCGTTTTTATGGAGGATTCTTCGATAATCGCTATAGGTACTTCTATGCTTCGCTTTCAGCAGGCGGGAATGGTTTTTATCGCTGTAGTGCTGGTTACGACAAGTACCTTTCAGTCAGCGGGCAGGGCCCTGGGCGCCTTTTTGCTCTCTGTCAGCAGACAGGGAGTGATTTTCGCCCTAGTGATCTTCCTGGCCTCAAAAATCCTTGGATATAACGGCGTTCTGGCCTCCCAGGCAATTTCGGACGGGATTACGGCAATCCTGGCGGCAGCGCTTTTGATTCAGTGGATTCAAAAAGAAAAGGGAAAGGTTTTCTAGCTGTGTACCAAGGCGCGGCATACGTTCCAGATGTTCTTTTCCCATTCTTTCATAGCAGCCGATCATGCGTTCCGTTCAAACCCATATCATATATATCACAGCCAAGAGATACGCTTGCGATTCTGGGGGCAAATCCGTGGAGACGCAGGCTTTGTCTCTATAATCACATAAAAGCTAAGCTCATTGCAAAGATATATAATTTCCGGAAAAAACGCACCTTTTCCTGAAGCGGATACCTGTATTTCCGCAGAGTGACAGTATAGAATAAAACTATTTAGCAGGAGGAGGGAAAGCACTTGAAACAGATTTACAGTTCTTACCGGTTAAATGATATGGTTCTATTCTATCTTTTGGACAGCGAGACACAGTTATGGGATTTACCATGCTTCCCCAAAAGCTGGAGCCATATCGGACGCCTTAGACGGGTGTTCCACTACCAAGTGGGGATTGGTGTCGGAAC
>DVGK01000078.1 GCA_018712785.1 Candidatus Choladousia intestinavium
CATCAGTCTTATTATCCATTAGGATTGTTATCATGACTATCACTATGTGATGGTCCCCAATCCCCGCTATTATCATGTCCATTATCATGATTTGACATTTCTGTACCACCAGACTGCGCATAATATGTTTCCATTAGTATCTGAGTAGATTCATTCATAATGATCGCTCCTTTCTAAAAGTGGTTTTTATTATAATATAATTTTATCTTCTATATCTAGCATTGTCAATTAGCTTTCTGAAAAGTATTTCCTCCCAAAAATAACTTGAATAAAAATGTTATTTAATTAATTCAAAATGCAGAAAGGCATCTTTAATTGCTTCCACTTTCTCTGCTGTCGGATGTTTTCTCGGCTGTTTCAATTCTTCTACCGCATTAGGAGCATCATACATTGGCAAGCCCAGACTTCTCTTTACCTCCGCTATATAAGCAGTATGTACCTTGAAGCCATATTTAGTTTCTATGTATTCCTTTATCATTTTATAGGTAACTCGCTCTTTCGGCTTATACGCCTCGGCTCTCTTAGCGATATTATCAAGTGGCACTTTGCCCTCTCCCTCGCCAAACTCCACTTTTACGCTGATTGTGCTGTCAGGTTTTTTGTGGGAAAGCAGTACTACCGTCTCCACATGCACCGTCCCCGGAAACATATCCACCGCGCACGCTTTCTCCAGCCGGTACCCTGCCGCCTGAAGCACCTCCAGATCCCGCGCAAGGCTTGTGGGTTTACAGGATATGTAGACCATACGCTCTACGCCGTACTGAATAATCTTCGTTAAGGCTTTGGGGTGGATGCCGTCTCTGGGGGGATCCAGTACAATAAGGTCCGGTTTCTCTTCTACGGTATCGAGAACTTTGAGAACATCGCCTGCCAGAAATCTGCAGTTGGTAAGGCCATTTTCCGCGGCGTTTGTCCGGGCGGCTTCCACCGCTTCCGGAATAATCTCAATTCCCACTACTTCTTTTGCCACAGGAGCCAGGATCTGGGCGATGGTTCCGGTGCCGCTGTAGAGATCAAAGATCACCTTATCCTTTGTCTCCCCTATGAAGGAACGGGCCGTCTCATAGAGGACCTCCGCTCCCAGAGAATTGGTCTGGAAAAAACTGAAAGGGGAAATGCGGAAATTCAGCCCCAAAAGGTTTTCGTGGAAGAAACTCCGGCCGTACAGAAGCTCTGTGCCCTCATTGGCAATTACATCTGCCAGACTGTCGTTCCTGGTATGGAGAATGCCTGCCACCTTTCCTGTGAGAGGCAGTTTTAAAATTCCTTCCTTCCAGGGTGCCAGGTCAGGTTCCGCCTGGGTGGTGGTAACCAAATCCACCAGGATCTCTCCTGTTTTCTTGCCTTTTCTCACCAGCAGGTGACGGAAATACCCCTGATGGGTCAGTTTATGATAGAAGGGAAGTCCGGTGAATCTGGCAAATTCCAGAGTAAAGGTAAGGATTTTCCGAAAATCCTCTTCCACAATGCAGCATTCATCTGTAGTCACAATGTCATAGAAGCTTCCCCTTTTGTGGAGGCCCAGCATCAGAGGCCCGTCCTTACAAGCATCTCCGAAAGAATATTCCATCTTATTCCGATAGCCCAGAGATTCCGGGCTCCTTTTTATTCCCTGGAATTCATACGGAAAACAGCAGACCGGATCCAGAAGCTCCCGTATCTGTCTTTCTTTCAGCTTCAGCTGTTCATCATAGGGAAGCGTCTGATAGGTGCACCCTCCGCATTCCGGAAAATGGGGACAGGGAGACGTCTGCTCCAGAGGAGATCTTTCTATCACCTCCAGGAGTCTTCCCTCCGCTCTCCCTTTTCTTTTTTTGTTTACAGAAAAGCGGACTTTCTGACCTTCCAGGGCATTTTTTACAATCACCTTTTCTCCCTCGTAAAAAATAATTCCCTTGTTTGGAAATTCTGTTTTTTCTACAATTCCCTCCAGTACCATTCCTTTTTTCATTGAAATACTCCTTAACTGTCTGTTCTTCTATCTTCAAATTCTGCCGCTTCGCATCCATAGCTGCGCAGATACCTGTGTTTTCCTGGCACGCGAAAGATTCCGCCGGAGAAACAGCCCGTTTTTATCCGGCAGCGAAAAAGAACGGCTGCCGTACCTCCCTCTCCTGCGCTTTTATACCTGCCGGAAAATAGATCCCCGTATAAAAGCTTCTGCCGGGACTGTACAGCAGCCGCCCAATCTGCAAAGCAGACGGAAAAGCGGGTCACTCCTCACTCTTCTCCTCTTCTGCCTTCTCTTCCTTATCCGCTTCCTTTTCAGCCTTCTCTTCGGATGCCTCATCCATTTCCGGGAAGTCGTCGTCTTCGAAGAAATCATTAAAATCGTCGTCAAAATCTTCGTCAAAGTCTTCCAGATAATCCGGTGAGAAATAGCGGTATACTGCATAGGCAATGCCTGCTACCGCAGCAACAGCGCCTATAATCGCAAGAATCCAGAGCACAGCATTTTTATGCTTTTCGTCTTCTCTTTTCTGCATTGCTGCCAAAAAATCATCCCATTTTGTCATTTCACTCCGTCCTTTCTGTTCCTCGGTCCCTTATCCTGCGACCTTTTTTCATTCATCCATAGTATACCACAGGCGGGACATTTTTACTATAAAAACTTTCAAATGTTATACCTTTTGAAGCTTCGCGAAGGACGCAAACATTTTTTTCACTCCCGCTTTTTCAAAATCCACTGTAACCTCAAAATCCCTTCCTCCCTCAGTAATGGCTGTCACCACTCCGGTTCCGAATTTTATATGGCGCACAGTGTCTCCCACATCGTAGGAAAGTCCCTGGGATTTTTTTACCTCAAACTGCTTCGGCATAAATACTTTGGATTTAAAGGCTTCTCTGGCCTGCTCCCTGGGCGTGGATTTTCTCTCCTGCGGCTTCTGCTGGCTTCCTGCTTTTTCCTGCTTTTTTTCCTCTCCGGATGCCAGGATCTCCTTAGGAATATCTTCTATAAACCGGGAAATCCGGTTATAGTGAATCTCTCCCCGAACCATCCTCTGCCTGGCCGCAGTCAGATACAGCTCCTTCATGGCCCTGGTAATTCCCACATAGCACAGCCGTCTCTCTTCCTCCAGGTCTGTGGGGTCATCGGATACGATGCTCATATAGCTGGGGAACATGCCGTCCTCCATGCCTGTAAGAAATACCACCGGAAATTCCAGTCCCTTGGCGCTGTGAAGCGTCATCATTACCACATGCTCTCCATCCTCCTCCAGGCTGTCAATATCAGCTACAAGGGCCACCTCCTCCAGGAAGTCCTGAAGACTTGGCTCCTGTGCCGTCTCCTGGTAGGCTGCCGCCTTATTAATCAGCTCGTCAATATTTTCCAGCCGCTCCTTAGCCTCTTCTGTTCCCTCTGCCTGAAGCTCCAGCCGGTAGCCTGTCTGCTCCACCACATCCTCCAGGAGTTCCTTCACGGAATAAAACTCCTGTTTGCTGCGAAAGGTCTGGATCAGTGTGACGAAAGACTCAAGTTTTGAAACTCCTCTTTCAATTCCTGGAATTTCTTTAGCGCTTCTCAGCGCATCATAGAAGCTGATGCCGTGCTCATCCGCATACTCCTGGACCCGGTTGATCGAGGTGGCGCCAATTCCCCGTTTGGGAACATTGATAATCCGGCGGACAGCCAAATTGTCGCTTCCATTGTCAATGGTTTTCAAATATGCCAGCAGATCTTTGATCTCCCGGCGTGCGTAGAAATTGATGCCGCCCACGATTTTATAGGGAATATTTGCCATGAGAAATTTTTCCTCAAACATACGGGACTGGGCGTTGGTGCGGTAGAGAATAGCGCAGTCCCCATACTTCCATTTTCCCTGACGTACCTTCGCGTTAATCGTACCGGCTACATACTCCCCTTCTTCAAAGGAAGACATAAACATATGAAAATGAACCTTATCGCCGTCTCCGTTGGCAGTCCAGAGAGTTTTGCTCTTTCTTCCCTGATTATGACGGATCACCTCATTGGCCGCGTTGAGAATGTTCTGAGTGGAACGATAATTCTGCTCCAGCCGTATGACACGGGTATCCGGAAACACTTCCTCGAAATTCAGGATATTGGCAATATTCGCTCCTCTGAACTTGTAGATAGACTGGTCATCGTCTCCTACTACAAAAAGATTTCTGTATTTCCCCGCCAGCATACTTACCAGCTTAAACTGAGCCGTGTTTGTATCCTGGTACTCGTCCACCATAATAAACTTAAACCGCTCCTGATAATTTTCCAGCACCTCCGGGCAGCTTTGAAACAGCTCCACGGTCTTCGTCAGAAGATCGTCAAAATCCAGGGCGTTGCAGTTATGGAGCTCTTTCTGATACTCTCTGTATACCTCCGCAATTTTTTTCTCGCGGAAATCCACGCCTGCCAGTTCCATATACTTTTCTGGAGAAATCAGCTCATTTTTGGCAGCGGAAATCTCGCTTAAGAAAAAACGCTCTTTATACTGTTTCGTATCAATCTGGAGGCGTTTACAGATTCCCCGCATAATGCTTTTCTGATCGTCTGTGTCATAGATGGTAAAGTGATTGTCATACCCGATGCGGTCAATGAAGCGCCGCAGAATGCGGACGCAGGTGCTGTGGAAGGTGGCCACCCAGACGCTCTGGGCCTCTCCCTCAATCATCTGATCCACTCGCGCGCGCATCTCTCCCGCTGCCTTGTTTGTAAAAGTAATCGCCAGTATATTCCAGGGATTCACCCCTTTTTCCTGAATCAGCCACGCGATCCGGTGCGTCAGCACCCTGGTCTTTCCGGATCCTGCCCCGGCCAGAACCAGAAGAGGTCCTTCGTAGTGTGTAGCTGCCTGGTACTGTTCCGGATTCAAGGTATCATATATGCTCATACTGTCTTTTGCTCCTGTTCTATTCATCAAATTCGGCTACCACTGTGTAGCCACTCTCATCTGTCCTCACTTCTGCCACTACGCCCTCTCTGGATTTCAGCCGCTCTCTGCTGCCGTAATTGGCAGACATAGCCACTGCAGGCTCAATTGTGTAATACCAGCTCATAGGCAGTACTCCTTCGGAAACCGTCACCTTATCTCCCGGCTTCACCAGTCCTTCCCGCTCCATCTTGAATTCCATTCTGCGCATGAATCCCCCTCCTTCGCTTTCCTTTGCGGTCCTCTCTGCGCCAGAACGTGTCTGGAAATTTTCCCGTTCAGGCCCTGCCTGCTGCCGGAAAGATTTTCAGACACGCTCCAGTCTCCATTTTAACTTAACCGGCCTTTCGTTGCAAGGAAATTCTTTCCGAATCTTTCATCTGTCCGTTTTCTTCAAAAAAAAGAACCGATTTTTACTCACGCCCATTCAAAAGGCAGGAACTGTCTTTACCTGCATCCATTCAAAATCCAGTTATTTTCTTCTTGTCATCTGGTATTAAAGACTATATAATGATAACAGAATACTGCAGTTCAAAGCCCTGCCTGGTATTTGCCTGCAGTATGGATAAACTTTAAAATATTTCATCCCCGTAAGCAGCGGCCGGCGGTATGCATCCATACACGCGGACTTTGCCGCCCCGGGAGTAAAATCGACGTACGGAGGAAACCTATGGAACGCAAACATTCGGAGCTGATCTTATCCATTCTGGAGCAGCTGCCTCAGATGGAACATATCAAACTTTCCGAAATTCCCAATATCGACCTGTATATGGATCAGGTCACAAGCTTTATGGATGAGCATATGCAGCGCTCTAAGCGCCGCAGTGAGGATAAGATCCTGACCAAAACCATGATTAATAATTATGCCAAAAATAAACTGCTTCCGCCTCCCGCGAAAAAGCGCTATTCCAAAGAGCACATGCTCCTGCTGATTTTTATTTATTATTTTAAGGGAATTCTTTCCCTGAATGACATTCAGGCCCTGATGAAGCCTGTAACGGAGCGTTTTTTCCACGGTGAGGAAGGACTTAACGTAGAAGATATTTATCGTGAGGTTTATTCTCTGGGAAAGGAACAGATTTCCGTAATCAAGGAGGAGCTTTTAAAGTCTTACGAAAAAGCCTCCGAAAGTTTTGAGGACGCCCCCGGAGAGGATCAGGATTTTCTGCAGATCTTCAGCTTTATCTGTCTTCTCTGCTTCGATATCTATCTCCGAAAGCAGGTGATTGAGAAGCTTCTTGATTCCCTGACTTCATAGAAGACTTAATCTTCCGGACGCGGAACCATCCGCCTTCCGGATTATATATCCCGCACTCAAAAAGCTGCCCGCATCAATAATCGGCGGACAGCTTTTTCTTTTGCTTTCTAAGCAGTCTCTCGGGATCTGATCTGTTTATCAAAACGAATTTCTGAAAAAATCAGGACTCTTCCTGTTTCTCCATGCGCTCAAATACCATCTCATATCCGTCGTTTCCATAGTTCAGGGAACGGTTCACCCGGCTGATGGTGGCTGTGGAGGCTCCGGTTTTTTCAGCAATCTCCAGATATGTTTTCTTTTTTTTCAGCATCCGGGCCACTTCGAACCGCTGAGAAAGGGACAGCAGCTCATTGACTGTGCAAACATCTTCAAAAAACAAATAACACTCTTCTTTATTCTTCAGGCAAAGAATTGCTTCAAAAAGCTCATCCACCGCCTCTGTTCTGATTTTCTTTGTCATAAATTCTCCCCCTGTGTCTGCGTACTTATCTTATTTTAACACTTTGATGTGCTGCTGTAAAGAATTTTCAAAATTCAAAACGTTCCGCTCTCTTTCCGGTTGATATACTTTTTGTACTCCTCCACAGAACGGTTTACAATCAGCTCCCCGGGAAATCTCATCTCCTTCAGAAGCGCTTCCGCATACCCGTGCTCCCCTACGTCAAAGGCGCTATGGGCGTCGCTGTTCACAATGATCGGTACCTGATACTGGCTGCACAGACGAAGCATCTCCCTGTCGTTGGGCTTTGGATCCTTTCTGGAACCTTTCGGATGAAGGGAGGTATTGTTCAGCTCCAGCAGCACATGACGCTCCTTCGCCGTCTGTACTAAGGCCTCAAAATCCACCGGATATCTTCCGTCATCCGGATGTCCTATAATATTTACATAAGGATTTTTCATGGCTCCCAGCAGCGCCTTCGTGTTTTCTTCTCTTGTACCGGGACGGATGCAGGGCGTATGAAGGCTGGCCACCACTACGTCCATCTGGGCAAGAAGCCCCTCATCCATATCCACATTTCCCTCGTAATCCATAATATTGACTTCCGCTCCGAAAAGGACCTCTATCCCCTTTATCCTCCGCGGAAGCATCCGCAGATTAGAAAAATAAAATTCATGGCATGTCCCCGGCATAGCCACAGCATGTTCCGTCAGGGCCAGAAGCTTCAGTCCCTTTTGGGCCGCTGCCTCTGCCATCTCAAATATCGTATTGTAAGCATGCCCGCTGGCAATTGTATGGGCATGAGAATCCAAATAATATTCCATTTTTTCCTCCTTATTTCTGTCAGAGAAGGTTTCATTCAGCCGTTGTCCTCATTATACTGATTTTGGCATAAAATTTCAACGGGAAAGGGAAGGCCTGTGACACGGACCAGCCCGGCGCATATACTAAAGAGAACAGAACCATTCACAGAGGTATTCATGAAACGAAAATTTATTTCTCTTCTCACCACTGCTCTCCTTCTTACAGGCACTGTGCTCCTTCCTGCCGCGGCCGAAGAATCCACCCCTCTTCAAGAGCTTACCCTCAATGAAGTGGCCCACTCCATCTTCTACGCTCCACAGTATGCCGCCATTGAACTGGGATATTTCCAGGAGGAAGGGATTGAACTGACTCTGGTAAACGGTTTTGGAGCGGACAAAACCATGACCGCCCTGCTTTCCGGCGACGCGGATATCGGATTTATGGGGTCGGAGGCGTCCATTTACACCTACAGCGGCGGCGCGGCCGACGCTCCCGTAAATTTCGCCCAGCTCACCCAGAGAGCTGGAAATTTCCTGGTAGCCAGACAGGAAATGCCGGATTTTGAGTGGAGCGATCTGATTGGAAAGGATGTATTGGGCGGAAGAAAGGGCGGTATGCCAGAAATGGTCTTTGAGTATATTCTCATGGAAAACGGCATTGAGCCTTCAGAAGTCAATATCGACCAGAGCATTGATTTTGGCTCTACTGCCGCCGCCTTCTCCGGCGGACAGGGAGAGTTTACGGTTGAGTTCGAGCCTGGGGCCACTTCTCTGGAGCAGGAGGGGGTAGGCTATGTGGTAGCCTCTCTTGGAACAGATTCCGGCTATGTGCCGTATACCGCCTACTGCGCAAAGGAAAGTTTTATCCAGGAAAATCCGGAGCTGATTCAAGGCTTCACCAATGCCCTCCAGAAGGGTATGGATTACGTAAACAGCCATACTCCGGAGGAAATCGCCGCCGTCATCGCTCCTCAGTTCCCGGAGACAGATGTGGAGACGATCACCGCCATTGTAACCAGATATTACGAACAGGATACCTGGAAGGAAGACCTGATCTTTGAGAAGGAAAGCTTTGAGCTTCTTCAGGATATTTTAGAAAGCGCCCAGGAGCTTACGGAACGTGTTCCCTACGAAGCGCTTGTGACAACAGAATTTGCCGAGAAGGCAGCCAAAAAGTGAACGAAGCAAATGAAATGAGCGGATAATCAGCGGACCGGAGCAGACATCCTGCGCGAATGCCTGCTCCGGTCCTTTTCAGAATGACTTGTTCTTTTACCGGTTTTTAACTTTCAGAGCGTACTCATGATTCAGAAGAAGGGGGCGCAGATAGCCGCAGAGATCGCTCATGGGAAGAATTTCCTCCTTCAGGCGGATCCCCAGCTCTTCCTTCATATATTCCCGGCGGTCCTGAAAGCGCCTCCAGGTTTCCGGATATTTCTCCCGAAGTTCGGACCGCAGCTTTTCATCCGCGATGGCAATTCCGTCTTCTGCCCCCACGCCGCTGTACCCCGGCACGGAAGGTATGATGTCCATCTGCAGAAGCATGCCGCTTCCCAGAACAGCCCTGGAACCCTTGTACACAGGCGAAGAAGACCACTCCTCCTGATCCGTGTAATGGCCCGGATTCAGCGTCCAGTGATACTGTTCTTTTGGAAGTACCTTCTCTATGGTTTCGTAAAGCTCGCCGCCTGACACACCGATCCCCACGGTCTCATACCAGACAGCAGCCGCCTTAAAGTACGGAGCAGCTATTCTTTCAATATAATCCTTCTCCCCCTCCGGAAGATCTTCTTTTGATTCCGCCACTATGGCCGCTCTGGAGGAAGAACCTCCCCTTAAGCCCAGAGTCAGAGAAAATTTATCTCCCAGAGAGATTTTTTTGTTCCTGGGAAATACAACTCCGTTGGTAAACCGTTCGCCGGCTGCCGCAATGGTGGTTATGGTAATGGGCTGTCCAAAGGCAGCCAGGCAGTGGGCAATCTCCATCTCTGTTTTCCCTGGCGCCACCTCGTCCAGGGCTTCCCGGACCCTGGACGAGGCCAGGCCGGCGGCGAACTCATAGTGGGCAATCTCATTGCCATTCATTCTGTGGCGCGCTCCGTTAGCCGGGTCCAGAAAGATACCCCCGGCATTTACGAGGCTGCTCCCCGGCGCGGCCTCCCGAATGGCCTCGATAATAAAGGAAGGGATATCAAACGTCTTTTGATTGTCCTGGCAGGCACTGGTAAAATATTTCCATCCGCAGCATCCGATTTTCATTCCGTCTTTCAGTCCTGCTTCTTCCATAAAAGTTTTCATGGGCTTTTCCGGAATCATGGGCTGGCAGGGAAGAGAAAAGTATGGACAGTGAATCAGCTCTGCTTTTACAAAGCTGTACCGGCACATTTTCAGATTTTCATTTCCCAGAACCAGGTATGCCTTTCCATCCCTGTGCAGGATCAAAAGCGCCTCCTCGAATCTCGGCTCAAAGCCTGTAAGATACGCGAAGTTGGCTCCATGCTCCCGATCCCCATAGATTACGAGAGCATCCAGAGCCTGTTCCCGCATTTTTTCCATTACCTTGCGGAAGTGTTCTTTCATAGTTTCCTCTGTAAGATCTACCGGGAAATATCCTTGCTGCCTTCCAGGAGGCTTTACTTTACTGTATATGATGTTCAAAACTGTCTTCTCCTTTTCATTTCCGAAATATGTCCGGGCAAGATGAGACGTAAGGTCGTCCGTTTGGCTCACTGCCCGCGAAAACAATAGAAAACACGCTTCGCGAACTTTCTATTGTCATA
The DNA here is from genome assembly GCA_018712785.1 of Candidatus Choladousia intestinavium. Taxonomy (GTDB): domain Bacteria; phylum Bacillota; class Clostridia; order Lachnospirales; family Lachnospiraceae; genus Choladousia; species Choladousia intestinavium. The sequence continues at coordinate 10,167 of DVGK01000078.1, forward strand.
AATAAAAATGCACAGACCTGCCTTCCGGTTCTGCGGCCCGGCGCGGGCCGGCGCAGAAAATCTCCGGCAAATCTGTGCGGCATTTCAGAACATCCATATATTTCGGTCAGGTCTGCACAGCAGCATGCAGGCCTGGCTGAATCACCCCATTCTGAAATCTATCTTTTAACAAATCTTAATCACTGATTTTACAATATCTGCTTTATTCTTCACGCTCTGGTTCATACCCTCTTCGATCTCATCCAGCGTAAATACGTTGGTAACAATTCCCTTGAGATTTACCCTGCCGGAAGCAACCGCTTCAATGGCAACCGGATAAATATGGCGGTAGCGGAATACAGTCTTAAAGGTGATTTCCTTGTCAAGAGCAAGGCTCATGGGAAGCGTCTCTTCTCCCGAAGCAGAGTATCCTACCAGCACAATGGTGCCGCCCCTCTGGACAAACTGGATGGCCTGACGGGTGGTGATTTCTGTTCCGGCTGTCTCAATAACAAGATCCGGACCCAGTCCGTCTGTAAGCTTCAGTACCTCTTCCACAGTATTCTGTTCTTTGCCGTTGATTACGTGGGTGGCTCCCAGCTCCAGTGCCTTGTCCAGACGCTTCTGCATAATATCCACCACGATCACCTTTGTAACACCCATGGCTTTCAGAGCCATCATGGAAACCAGTCCGATGCAGCCGGCCCCTGTTACCACAGCGGTCTGTCCCAGGTGAGCGTCTCCCTGACGGGCCGCATGGAATCCTACGGACAGCGGTTCAATCAGAGCTGCCTCCATGGTATCCATATTGTCGGGAATCTTAAAGCAGAGTCCTGCTTCATGGGCCACATACTCCTGGAATACTCCGTCCACAGGAGGAGTGGCAAAGAAAATCACGTCCGGGCAGAGGTTGTATCTGCCGGTCTTGCAGAAAATACATTTTCCGCATGTTTTGCCCGGCTCCAGAGCTACCTTATCTCCTACTTTAAGGTTTTTCACGTCTTTACCCACTTCCACTACTGTACCGCCGGCTTCATGGCCCAGTACAAAGGGGGGATGTACGATATTCGCCCCGATTCCTCCTGCCTCATAGTAATGAAGGTCTGAACCGCATACGCCTACGTACTCAACCTTCACCAGCACTTCGTCGTCTTTGGGCTTTGGAATATCACGCTCTGTCAATTCCATCTTCATAACATCTGTCATGATTGCTACTTTCATTTTTCCTTCCATTTCAAACCTCTCCTGTTCCGCTCAGGGAAGCGTCTCCCCTGAACTAAAGCTAAAATATTTCTGCTTCAAGAATACACTGTATTTCACAGGTCCGCAAGTTTATTCCGCGGACAGACGTTTATCTCTCTCATGCCGCTTTCTTCGCCTGGGTAAGACGCATCTGCTGGATACAGTCAGAGCCCACTGCCAGAAGAAGGATAATACCTTTTACAATCATCTGGGTATAGGAGCTGATATTCATCAGAACCATACCGTTGCTCAGGATACCGATGATCAGAACGCCTGCCACTACGTTTGACATCTTTCCGGAACCGCCGTTTACACTGACGCCGCCCAGAACTACGCAGGTGATTACGTCGAACTCATATCCTTCACCGCCGTTGGGCTGTCCTGTATTGGCACGGGCCAGCATTACAAGGCCGGCGATGCCTGCGAAAAAGCCTGACAGAGCGTATACAAGATACTTAATTCTCTTTACACGGATACCGGAAAGCTCCGCAGCTTCCTCGTTTCCGCCCAATGCATAAAAGTAACGTCCGAAGTATGTTTTGTCCAGAATGAACGCGCCGACCGCGAAGCAGATTACCATGAGGATAATGGGGAACGGAATCGGTCCCACATAGCCCTGTCCAAGGAACAGGAAGGAATCCGGAAATCTTGAGATCGGAACACCACCACAGATAATAAACGCAAGTCCCGCGAAAATCGTCTGCGATGCAAAGGTAACGATCAGGGCCGGCATCCGGATCTCAGCGATAATAATGCCGTTCAAAAGACCGATCAGGGTGCTGGCTACCAGAGAAGCGATGATGGCGATCACCGGGCTCATTCCCATATTTACCATTATGTACGCCGCAATAATATTTACGAGAGAAATAATGGAACCGGTCGCCAAGTCAATGCCTCCCAGCAGAATTACGTACGTCATACCAATAGACGCGATCCCGTAAATTGCCACCTGTCTTCCGATGTTCAGCAGGTTCCTCGATGTAAAGAAGTTATCACTTACAACGGTGAAAAAGATAATCATGAGTATCAGGAATACCCATATCGCTCTGTTTTTTAATACATCCGTAACTTTTTTCATACCATTAATCCTCACTTTCCTTAGAAGCCATCTTCATAATTCGCTCCTGATCAAATTCTTCCCGTTTCAGTTCGCCTGTCATATGCCCTTCCGCCAGAACAATGATGCGGTCTGACATACCCATAAGCTCCTGCATCTCGGAGGAAATCATCATTACGGATTTCCCGCCTTCTACCAATGTATTGATTAATGTATAAATCTCCTGCTTTGCCCCTACGTCAATTCCTCTCGTAGGCTCATCAAAGATCAGAAGGTCCGAATCTGCAGCAAGCCATTTCGCGAGAATTACCTTCTGCTGGTTTCCGCCGCTCAGATTCTTCACAAGCTGCTCAATCGAGGGCGTCTTAATGGAGATCTCTTCTCTGTAGCGCTGCGCGTTCTCTCTCTCCGTCTTATTATTGATGACTGTCATCTTGGAATCATGATGATACACTGGCATATTGATATTTTCACGGATGGTCAGCCCCAAGAGAGCGCCCTTGGCCTTTCTGTCCTCCGGTACAAGCCCGATCCCGATTTCAATGGCCTCATGGGCGGATTTGGGATTGATCTCTTTTCCTTTAAAGAAAAACTGTCCTGCCGTCTTTGGCTTCACACCGAACATCAGCTCCGCGAACTCAGTCCGGCCCGCGCCTACCAGTCCTCCGAAGCCCACCACTTCTCCTTTGTGAATCTTAAAAGAAATATTCTTGTCGCCATTTCCGCTGACATTTTTCGCTTCAAAAACAACCTCATCCTTAATGCATTTGGGATCCCGTTCCGGATAAATCTCCGTCAGCTGACGTCCCACCATATATTTTACAAGCTCATCCTCGTTTGTCTCATTCGTATTCAGGGTCGTCACGTACTGGCCGTCACGGAGAACCGTGATCCTGTCTGACAGTCTGAAAATTTCTTCCAGACGGTGAGAAATATAAATGATCGAAATTCCCTTGCTCTTCAGCAGATCCACCACCGCGAACATGCTCTCTACCTCCGCGTTGGTAAGAGGGGCGGAAGGCTCATCCATGATCAAAAGCTGAGCGTCCTGGGAGATGGCCTTTGCGATCTCCACCATCTGCTGATAACCTACTGTTAATGTTTTTACCAGGGCTTTCGGATTGATGTTAATGTGAAGAGAATCCAGGATTTTCTTCGACTCCCGCTCCATGGCCTTCTGATCTACAATAATCCCTTTCCGGATCGCACGTCCAAGGAAGATATTCTCAGCAACGGAAAGATCTCCCACCAGATTAAATTCCTGATAAATAACACCGATCCCGTTTGCCTCGGATACCTTCGGCGTCATTTTGGAAAAGCTCTTCCCGTTTATGACAATCTCACCCTTGGAAGGTTCGATGGCGCCGCTGCAGGTCTTAATCAAGGTTGATTTCCCCGCGCCGTTCTCTCCCACCAGTGCATGAATTTCTCCTCTTCGTACACTCAGTGATACATCATTTAAGGCTGTAACACCTGGATAATATTTTGAAATATGACGCAATTCCAAAATATTGTCTTCTGAACGATTACTCATGCTGCAATACCTCCAAACTGATACCTAACTGCGAGTTGCTTTCTTTAAAAATGCGTATCAGGCTTTTTCCCTGATACGCATTGCCATCACTGAATCTTTCTTAAATTTTCAAAAGACTGCTTATTTCATCTCTTCCAGGTTGTCGATGGTAACCGGGATCAGCTCTCTGTAAACGTTGTGATCCATCTCTTCGCCGCCCTCATAAGCCATGGTCAGATCATAAACCTCATCACCGCATGCTACTGCGTTACCAGTAATAGCAACTACCATCCGGTTGAACTCTCCGTTCTCCATGGATGCAACGGTCTCATCTGTCAGGTCTGTAGAGAAGATACCTACATCTTCCGGAACCTCATCGCCGTAGAAGCCCTTCAGTGCCTCGTTAGCGCCTGCAGCTCCGCCGCCGCCGATGCAGCATACAACTTTTACATCCGGATGAGCCTGAAGGATGGTCTCCATAGCATCCAGACCTTCTGTTGTGTCAATTGCGGGCTGGTTTGCAACTACTTCTGCGTTGGGAGCGTTCTCTTCAAGAGCATCCAGGATACCATTCTCTCTTTCCAGAAGGATGGGAGTCTGGGGATATCCGAGAACTGCAACCTCACATCCCTCATCTCCGAACTTCTCGTTAATCCAGTTAGCTGCCTGTGTTCCGATCTCAACACCCAGATCATAGTTCTCAATTACCCAGTTAAAGCTGGAGTTTTCCATTTCCTCATCCCAACATACAACGGTAATACCTTCATCCAGAGCGTTTCCGCATACTTCTTCAATTGCCTCGGGGTCTACCGGCTGAACGATGATGACATCCATGCCGGAAGTGATGAAGTTTTCGATCTGATCGATCTGTGTATTTGCATTTTCCTGACAGTCAACGGTCGTAACCGTGTTGCCGTCTGCCTCCGCACGGGCTTCAATCTGTGATGCCTGCTGTGCCCAGATCTGATTGCTCAGTGTCTGTACCGCAAAACCGATCTGCAGTCCTGTGGTTGCGCTTTCTTCCTCTGCCATTGCAGTTACGCCCATGGTACCTGCAACCATTGCTGCTGTCATCAGAGTAGCAACTAATTTTTTGTTCATGTTTGATTCCTCCTTGAAATTTTTTTACGTTCCTTCGCCGCGCCTGACGCGGCAGTGAAGGCATGTCTCATAGGACATATATTTTCACAGCACCCCGCTGTTGAAAATCACTGCTATTTATTCTTCTTTTCCATTGGGAAGGATGATATATTTCCCTTTTGCTCTGAGCTGTGGACTTGAGAGAATCTCGCTGAGCTTTTCCAGCGGCTCAAGCCCTGCCAGCATAGTCGTTACATCAATTCTGTGGGCATTGATTAATTCCACGGCTCTTCCCATATCGTAGGGACTGCAGTAAGATCCCTTCACTGTAAGCTCTTTCTGGAACAGCTTATAGGTAGGAAGATCCATGGAGGCAGATACGGCCGTTACAGCAAATAAAACGACTGTACCGTGCTTATCCACCACATCCATTGCCTGCTCCGAAGTGTCCTTTCTTCCGCAAGTCTCAATAACGCAGTGAACGTGCTCAATTCCATTCTCCTTCAGCGTTCCGATCACATCCTGATGAACCGGATCGATAGTAAAGCTGGCTCCGATTTTCTCCGCCATCTTTCTCTTCTCTTCTACCGGCTCTACCAGAACCACATTGCTTGCGCCTTTTAGTTTTGCCAGCTGCATCAGCAGAAGACCTATGGCCCCTCCGCCGTAAACTACTACGTTATCGCCTACTTTAATGTCGCTTCTGTCAGCGCCGTTGATACAGCAGGCCAGCGGTTCTGCCATAGCGCCTTCTACGAAAGTCACATCATCGTTCAGTTTATGAAGCAGCCTTGCCTTTACTTTACAGTACTGGGAGAATCCTCCGTCTACATTCGTACCGATGGCTTTCATGTGGTCACAGTGACTCATCAGACCATTCAGGCAGTAATAGCATTCATTGCAGTTGTCAGCAGGATCCGCACAGACGTGATCCCCTACTTTCCATCCCTTTACATTCTCTCCCACTTCCGCAATAATTCCGGCAAACTCATGGCCCTGAATCAATGGAGGAACTGTTGTCGTAGACCCCTGATCTCCTTCAAAAATATGTACGTCTGAACCGCAGACACCGCAGGCCATTACTTTAATCAGTACCTCTTCCGGCCCTACGGAAGGAATTTCTCTTTCTTCAACTCTGATGTCGCATTTGCCGTGAAATACAGCGCTCTTCATGGTAGCCAAAGTTCTGTCCTCCTGTTTCTTTTCCGAATATTTTTTAAAATTATATCCAAATCAGTTTTTAAATATGTTTTAATATGTATCTATACAATACTCCCCTTGTTCACATTTGTCAACTGTAATTTTAAAAACCAGAGGATTTTATTGATTTTTTACAATTCTTTCGTTTTAGATTTGTATAGATTTACTATTTTTGAATTCTGATCTGCCAGTCATATACCCGTTTTTGCCTGCTGCATCAGACTTGGGATTTACTTGTCCTGAAGAGGCGGCATCTTTACCTCATCCAGCGTCTCTATAGGATACTGCGACTTTCCTGTAACAATGTCCGCTGTGATTTTTAAAATATACAGCCGCTGACACATTTCAGCGGTTATTTTCCGGACAGGCGGCCGTCCTGTGTGGGTGCACAGCAGGCTGAATCCATACTTATATTCCTCCTCATCCTCCCTGGGGTCCAGGATCTCCCCTGTACCGTATGCCGTAACGCTGCGGTAATCATGCGTCTCCTTCCGATAGCTCTTTTTCCCCACCCGGTCCAGAAAAACAGGGACATTCACGCAGACATGGGGATCTTTCTTCAGAAGCTCCAGACGATGGCCCTCTTTTGCCATATGGAAATAAAAAATCAGCTTATCTTCCCATACGTAGCCGTAATTCATGGGGACAATATAAGGATACGGCTCATCCTGGAATCCCACGCAGCATACCGAGGTCAGATCCAGGATTCCTTTCAGCAGTTCTTTGTCCGATACCCTTACTTCTTCTCTGTGCATAATAAGTTTCGTGTGATCTGTCATACTCTTTCCCTCCTGCTTTACACCTGCTCTGGAACAGGCGGTTCGTCTTCCTCCCGAAGAACCAGCCTGGCCGCTCCATAAATCCCAGCGTTGTTTCCCAGAGAAGCCCGAAGGATTTTCGCCTTCTTTTGAGACAGTGTAATATAGGGCTCATACAGCTTCTGAATCATTTCAATCAGATAGTCTCCCGCGTTTGATACACCGCCGCCAATGATAAAAACCTCCGGATCCACCACATAAGACACCATAGCCAGAACCTTGGCCAAAAAGTTCATGCAGTATTCTACTGTTTTCTCTGCTATCCTATCCTGATTTCTGGCCGCCTCCAGCACATCCTTGGCTGTAAAGATCTCTTTTCCTCTCAAAACAGAAGCCTGGCTGCTCTCCCGAAGGAATTTCCCGGCGTACCGCACAATTCCGCTGGCTGAAGCCGCCTGGTCCAGGCACCCCTTCCCGCCGCAGTTGCAGATTTCTGTTTCCTCCGCGTTGATCTGAACATGGCCGAATTCCCCGCCAAGCCCATTGGTTCCGTCTATAATTTTCCCCTCCTGGATCACGCTTCCTCCTACGCCGGTTCCCAGTGTCACCATAGCTAAATTTCTATGTCCCTGTCCGGCGCCTTTCCACTGTTCTCCCAGGGCAGCCACATTAGCGTCATTAGCCGCGCGGATCTTCATTCCCGGAAAGTATTCCCGCATTTTTTCGGCCGGATTGAAATTGCGCAGATGCAGATTGACACAGCTCTCCACAAATCCATCCGGCAGTACAGGTCCCGGAATTCCCAATCCAATGCCTTCCAGCTCTGAAGGTTCCGCATTGTTTTTAATCTCATCCGCAATCTGTCTCCATAAAAAAGCGCCTTCTTCCCGAAGGTCTGTAGAAACAGACCACTGTTTCAGAAGATCTCCCTTCCCTGAAAATAAACCGAATTTAATATTCGTCCCTCCCAAATCAATTCCTGCCAGTTCTCCCACATCTTTGTCCTCCGTCTCAATTTATTTCTCCACTGATGTTATTATTTCATAACCAAAAAGAAAAGTCAAGAAATTTATAAACTTTTATAATCCCTCAAAATTCTTTCCACATACCTCTCCTGCGCAATCATAGCTGCCCCTGACAGACTGTTGTTTTCCGTTTCTGCCTTTACAATTTTCAGTCCCCGCAGAAGATTTGGATGAACGTACTGGGGAAGTTTCTCTAAGGCAAGCTCAAACAGCTCCGGAAATTTTACAATCAGCGCTCCTCCTACCAGTATATATTCCGTATTGTACATGTAGATAAGATTGCGGATGAGATACGTCAAATCCATGGCCCGCTCTTTCACAAACGCTGCCATCCACGGTTCCCCCTTCCGGTACAGACGGATGATTTCTTCTAAATCCTCTACGTCCTTTCCGTTCTCATGGCAGATCTCAATCAGGCTGTTTATGGTAAGGGAGGTCTGTACGCAGCCTCTCTGTCCGCAGTCACAGAGCCGTCCATGCGGATGAATAATCAGATGCCCTACTTCTCCCAGGGCATTATTATACCCTCTCAGTACCTTCCCGTCCATATAGACAGAAGATCCCACTCCCATGCCAATGGAAAGATAGGTCATCCCGCCTTCCGCCATTTGTCCGCTGTTCCGCACCACGCTGACCGTGGCCGCCTTCATGTCGTTTTCCATAAAGACAGGCCCGGAAAAATATTTCTCCGCCAATGAAGCAAAATCCACCTCATTCCATCCAAATTGAGGCGCAAAATAAATTTTGCCCTGAACCGGGTCAATGTTTCCGATACAGGATATTCCTATGGATTTCACTGCTTTCTGTGAAATACCGCAGCGCTCAAAAAGCTTCTCATACATTTCACTGAGAAACTGAAGAATTTGCTCTGGCTGGTATGTCTCTCTTTGCAGCCTGTACGTTTCTTCTTCCAAAATCTGGTCTGTAAAATCAAGGATGCACATGCCCAGCCGATCAGAATCAATGGAAATCCCCAGGGACAGAATTTTATCGTTCTGAAGCACCAGGCATGTTCCTTTTCTTCCCACCCGTCCGGCGGTTATGGGGGATGTCTCTTTTATCATTCCCGCTCTGACAAGATTATCCACAATCCTGGAAATGCTGGTGGCGCTCATCTTTGTCATCTTTGCGATATCCGCCCTGGATATCTCCCGTCCCCTCTGCTCTTTGATCAGACGCAGTACCAGCATTAAATTATTTACCTTAATATTCTGTTGATTCTGAACTTTCATTTTTAGATTCCCGCAATAAATTCTTCGATAAACTGCCCCGCAGCGCCGATGGCCGCCGCCATTCTTTTCTGCTGTGGCGCAAACAGCATGGAATGTCCGGCAATATAACTGTCATACTTTATCACTCTTTTTTCCAGCTCCGGAATATATTCCTCTATGTATTCCCCCAGATAGCCTCCCAGCACAATCGGAATGTCATAGATATTCAGAAGATTGTGGCAGGCCAGCGCCAGATCATCCATGTAGGTTTCCCATACCTCCGCGCAGACTTCATCCTGTTCTTTTAACTTTGCGAAAAACTGCTCCAAATTTCCACCCGTCAAATTTGACAGCAGCATGGTGTTGCAGTATTCATTGAGACATCCCACCCGTCCGCAGTAACATTTCCTGCCTCCCGGATGGAGGGTCACATGTCCGAATTCTCCAGCCCGCATCAGGCGCCCGTACTGGATTTTTCCTTCCTGATCCACGTAGGCTCCTCCCACGGAATTACTCAGGAAAAAATAGACAAAGCTTTTTCTCTCGTGGTAGCTGCACTCCGCGTGAGCGGCGCTGTTGGCGTCGTTAATCATCTTAAAGGGAAAGCCCGTCCTTTCTATCAGCTTCTGAAAAAAGCGCTGGCTGATTTTCATTGACTCATGAATCGCCAGAATCATGCTGCCGTCCTCTCCCACAATAGCCGGAATAGAAAAACCAATGCCTAAAATAGCCTCTGCCGAAATATTCAGATTCTGTATGGTTTCCATGATCGTCCCTGCCAGCCAGTCCAGAGCCTCTTCTGATTCATCCATCACTTCTTTATATCGGTGCTGGTAGAGAATCTGAAGAGCCATATTTACTACAACTATATTCACATGGTTGGTGGTAATATCCACTCCCATGGCGACCTTGGCGTTCTTCCTACACCGATAGCTCATAGGTCTTCTTCCTCCCTCAGAAGGCAGTACGCCTGCCTGCTCTACCAGTCCGATGCTTTCCAGATATTCCATCCCCTGAGCAACCGTCGGGAGACTCAGTCTGAGGCTGATGGCAACTTCATTTTTGGAAAACTCATTTAACTTTAATATATGCCGGAAAATATTGTTCCTGTTAATTCGCCTCACTTCCATATTGCTGATTGCCATATTCTTAACTCCTCCTATTTTCTGCCAGCTCAGGAGAACCTCATCCCACAGCCTGGATGAACGGTCCGGTTTCCGGTTTTCTCTGGTCTGGAACGACTATCTAGTCAAAATACAGCTGTTTTCCGTTTTTGCAAAGATGGACCGCCTTTTAAAATCTATTTTAAAAAGTTACTTATATTATAGTCTTATTACAGGAAATTTTTCAAGAGAAATTTTATTTTTCTATACAGTTTGAGCCGGACTCTGAAGTCCGGCCCAAAAAATATCCTGTTCTGTTTAATATCCCGATACGCTGGTTGCGTAAAGATCTCCATTTGGAAGCGTATTGGAGTAATCAATATTGGCGCTGATATAAAGTCCGTCGTACAAGCCGTCCGTTGTACTGATGGAAGCATCAGAAGTATTGATGGAATAGGTATTTCCATCATCGCCGGCAATCACTATGGTATTTGCGGAAGAGCTGGTAACCGTACCGCTGAGTACGCCGGTGTTTGTACTTCCGCCTGTGCCTGTACTTCCGTCTGTGCCCGTACCGCTGCCCGTGTTGTCTGTACCGCTTCCTGTATCGCCGCCGGTATTGGCATCCGTCTCAGAGGGAGTCTGGGTACCGGTTCCCGGATTTGTCGTACTTACATAGGACTTGGAAATATACGTTCTCTGACCGTTCACCACAGCCACATACCAGTTGTCTGTCTCTCCCACTACAGTAAGAGCGGTTCCGCTGCCCACGCTGTTTACTACAGAGCTGTCTGTTCCCGGCGCAGAGCGGAGATTTACATCTGTAGTCGTATAATAGGTGTAGCTGGTGCCGTAGTCCACAAAGCTGTTGTACTCCGCATTCTGCATAGTAGCGTCTGAAACTGTCTCTGACTGCTGCGCATCGGTCTGAGAGGTGGACGGCTGCGTATTTACAAGGTAAGCCTTGGAAATATAGCCTACATTTCCGTTTATGTTTACCCGGAACCACTGGGAGGTCTCACCTGTTACGGTGACAGAATCTCCCGGCGCCAGAGAGCCTAAGATTCCCGCGTCCGTTCCCGGTTCCAGACGGATGTTCACATTATCCGACGCGTAAAGCGTGGTGCTGGTGCCATACTCGGTCAGGGACTGAAGCTCCGCTGAAGCGCTGGCGTTGCTCTCGGACTGAGTCTGTGACTCAGACTGGTTTGTAGAAGCAGTCGTACTGCCCGGCATTGCCGTAAAAGCGGAATTGTTGAGAACCGTAAAGCTCTCCACCGCCTTCTGCACTGCCTGAAGAAGCACTTCATTGTCATCTGTCACCGTACCTGTGATTACGTATGCCTCATTCTGCGCTACGATTCCGTACGTAACCGCATACGCCCACATATTTGTGGAGTTGTATTTCACCACATACTCATAAGTATTCAGAGTGGCGGAGCTTAAATGCTCAAAATTCATAATCTCATAGGCATCCTCATCGGAATACTGCCCGCTGAGGCTTTCGTTCAGCTCTTCCTCCGACTCCGCCAGAGAAAGGCTGTTCATGGCCGTCTGCCCTGACGCATGGACAATATTAATCATCGCCTCAGAGCCTGAAGAAAATACACGCATCTCATCCGCGTCCTGCGTCACCTGCCAGGTGCTGTCCGGCAGAGTAATGCGGATGCTTCCGTCCTGAGAGGTATAGCCAATCTCAGTCTCCAGCTCCGTCTCGGATTCACTTTCCGTCTCAGTCTCCGTTTCACTCTCGGTCTCCGTTTCCGTCTCACTCTCTGTCTCAAGGGGCTCCTTGCGCAGCGCGCATCCCCCTGCCAGGCTTCCTATGGCAAGTGACACTCCAAGAGCCAATAAGATCTTTTTCCATCTTCCGTTCAACATGTCACACCCTCCATTCAATCTTACTCCCTTTTATTCCGAAATACAGCTGTATTCCTGTCTCATCCGTGGGTTTCTGTATCTTTGTTCCCCCTTCTGGTCCAAAACACAAAAAACTGGTATTGAGACAATACCATTATTGCATATCATACCACGCATACGCGGGTTATGCAAGTCACACACTGATAATTTAACTTTCCTGCAGGATTCTTAATATTTTTGTAAAAGGTGAAAACGAATCAGAACGGCTTTACACCCTCAACTGCTTTTTCGATAACCAGAAAGCCTGCCGCATGGTCTCTTCCGAAACCGCAGCGGCAGACTTTTACTTCTTTTTTCTATAAGACCGCATACGGCGCGATCATGATTTTTTCTTCTTGGATACCACGTCGAAGACTACGGCTGCCAGAAGCACGAGACCTTTTACGACCTTCTGCATATTCTGGTCTGTACCCATGATGGACATACCCTGATTGATAATACCCATCAGCACCGCGCCGACGATAACGCCCGGAACTGTTCCGACTCCGCCGTATGCGGAAGCTCCGCCGATGAAGCAGGAACCGATGGCATCCATCTCATAATTCTGTCCGTATGTCGGCTGTGCGCTGGTCATACGCGCGATCGTGAGCATACCTGCCAGAGCGGCCAGTAATCCCATATTGGTGTACTCCCAATCATTTTCGCGAACGCATGCGTCACGATCCCCACTTCATCCTCGCCGCTGTAATCCGGCAGGCTGATGTCAAAATTCCCGTCCGCTACTTCATTTGCCGATCCGGCCAGCATCCGGAGCGGTTCGGTAATGGTACGGATCAGGAGCATCAGCACGACCAGGTTGATCACCGCCGCGATCACAACAACCACAGAGCTGATAATCTCCATATACTGCAGTGAAGTCAGCAGAACGCTGTAATTGTCGGAGTTCGCCTGAAACCGCAGGTTGTTCAGATTGTAGATCGCGTACTGGACATACTGGTATTTCTGAGACTCCTCCGCAAACGCGGCCTTGTAACGTTCTACATTGCGCCCTCGTTTTGCCTGGATCGTCTCATCCGCCAGTTCCAGATACGTCTCGGACATATTCCGGATGTTCTTTTCCAGTATCCGCATTTTATTGTCAACGATGCGGCTGTTGACCTGCTCCAGCATATCCCGGTATTCCTGCACATTCCGGTAATAATCCTCAAGGGAGTCGCTGCTCTTCGTATTCAGGTATTCCAGCACATCGGAATGGGTCTCCTCCAGACATTCTGTCAGCTCATTCAGGCTGACGTTCGTCGCATACACCTCATCCAGTTTCTTCATCGACTGATTGATCTCGCTGTACAGCAGAATATTGATAACAAACATCAGGACTGCCGTCAGGGCAAATGTGATCAAAAGCTTTGTCTGAAGCGACAGCCGCCAGAATAATGATTTTCTCTGTTTTTGTCTTTCCATCCGCACCTCCGTCCTGTCATGCCCGCATCAGTCCTCTTCCAGATAATCCTGAACATTCTGCTGTGTGATAATATTAAGATCTACACTGAAGTAGTTGCTCGTATAACCCATACTGTAATACTCTTCCAGCGCTTCTGCGCTGCAGCGCCCCATCTGGTCTGTATCAAGCGTAATGACCATCGGCACCGTCCCTTTCTGTACGGCGTCGAGCATGGTATCCGACTGATAATACCCGATGATATCCACATCGCCTACCTGATTATAATCCACCATGGCATTATATGCCGACACGCTGTCTCTTTCATTCATGCACACAAGAATATCCGGTCTGCCAGCCTCTTCATTGAACAGATCTCGGATCACCTCTTCCGCATCAAACGTGCTGCCCGCAGTAATCGTAAGCGGATCGATCTCCACCATTCCCGCCTGTTCCTCTGACAGCCCATCCTGAACCACCGTCTTCAGTTCTTTAAAGATCAGATCCTTCCCGCTGTCTCCATCATTCAGAAGCACGGTGACCTGGCGCGTATCTTCGCCGATGCACTGAAGCACCTGGCGGCCGTACGTCCTGCCAAGCTGGTAACTGTTGATCCCGACAAAGCTTTTCCTGCTGGTATCAGCCTCATCGGTCAGCACCGTCACCACCGGAATTCCGGCCGCATCCGCAGCATTGATGGCCTCCTGCACCTTCGCGCTTCCGTCCGGTTTGACAATGATGCCGTCCACATTCTCCGCGATCGCTATGTCAATATAGGAGGCGAGTGTATATTCCCCCGCAGACCAATCGGACATCAGCTCCACATAAGCGCCTGACTCCGCCCCTGCCGCTTTCGCGCTGGCATAAATATCCTGCCATATGCCAGAGGACGAATCCTCCGGTATCATAACATAATGGCGCTCATACTCCTCCCCTGAGAGCATATCCCCGATCCCGTTTTTCTGTATGGTACGAAGATAATACCGCCATCCGAGCGCCGTTACCACGGCAAGGACAAAAAGCGCTCCCAATATAAAATACAATTTGATTTTTATGCGTTCTCTTTTCTTCATGGAACAACCTTTATTTTATTTCTGATAGAACCAGTATCCTATCATAGAATCGTATTTTTCACCCGCTTACAAATTTGGAGAGGCAAATCCTTTCAGATTGGCCGCATCCGGGTAATACTGTGATAATTGGGAAAAAGAGGCTGCCGCGGTATCTTGCGGCAGCCTCTGCTGCGTTTTAGTTTTGCTTTGCCGCCGACTTACGCGAACGGATTCTCAGTTCTGTACGGTATACTTGCCGGATGGTTGTATCCGATCTCATCGGGACACACGCCGATAAGCTTGAATACTTCGTAAAGTGCTTTTCCGAAATGTCCGAATGCCACTGCTCCGTGATGCGGATAATTTCCTTCGATCAGCACGTGGCGGTAGAAACGTCCCATTTCCGGAATTGCGAATACACCGATTCCTCCGAAGGATTTTGTAGCTACCGGAAGGACTTCGCCCTGAGCAACGTAAGCGCGCAGGATGTTGTCAGCTGTGCTCTGCAGACGGAAGAAGGTGATGTCGCCCGGGATGATATCGCCTTCCAGCGTTCCGTTTGTAACTTCGATCGGAAGATTTCTTGCCATGATCATCTGGTACTTCATGCTGTAGCTTGTCAGCTTGGAAGAACATGTATTTCCGCAGTGGAATCCCATAAAGGTATCTTTATGTGTATAATTAAATTTGCCCTTGATGGACTCTTCGTACATATCTGCCGGTACGGAATTGTTGATATCAAGCAAAGTTACTGCATCATTGCTTACACATGTTCCGATGAACTCAGACAGTGCGCCGTAGATATCTACCTCGCAGGATACCGGGATTCCTCTTCCCGTCAGGCGGCTGTTTACGTAGCAGGGAACGAATCCAAACTGCGTCTGGAATGCCGGCCAGCATTTTCCTGCGATCGCAACATACTTCTTGCATCCCTTGTGAGCCTCGATCCAGTCAAGCAGCGTCAGCTCATACTGAGCCAGCTTCGCGAGAACCTCCGGCTTCTTGTTGCCTTCTCCAAGTTCTTCCTCCATATCCTTTACCACGCCTGGGATACGCGCATCGCCTGCATGATTGTTGAAGGCTTCGAACAGGTCAAGCTCTGAATTCTCTTCGATCTCAACGCCCAGGTTGTAAAGCTGTTTAATGGGCGCGTTGCATGCCATAAAGTTCAGCGGGCGCGGTCCGAAAGAAATGATCTTAAGGTTCTTAAGGCCTGCTACGGCACGTGCGATCGGTACGAAATCGTGGATCATATCGGCGCATTCATCTGCCGTTCCTACCGGATATTCCGGAATATAAGCTCTTACATTGCGCAGCTTCAGATTGTAGCTGGCATTGAGCATTCCGCAGTAAGCGTCGCCGCGGCCGCCGCACAGGTTGTCCTGGGTTTCTTCCGCTGCTGCGATAAACATGGACGGACCGTCAAAGTTCTGAGCAAGCATCGTCTCGGAAATTTCCGGACCAAAGTTGCCAAGATAAACAACGAGAGCGTTGCATCCTGCAGCTTTTACGTCAGCAAGAGCCTGCTCCATATGGATCTCGCTCTCTACGATACAGACAGGACACTCATAGATATCCGCCGCGTCATATTTTGCCTTATAAGCGTCAACAAGGGCTTTTCTTCTGTTTACGGACAGTTCTTCCGGGAAACAGTCACGGCTCACTGCCACAATACCGATTTTTACTTCTGGAATGTTAATCATGGTTCTTATCCTCCTGCTTGCATTTTGTTGATATCCCGGCTCTTGCCGGTAATATTTAAAGGGCTTCCCCTATTAATCCTATTTGATGCAGATATTTTCTCCCACAAGTCCCATTGGTGAACCTTCCGGCAGTCCGCCTTCCGGATGTCCGATCAGCCATTTATTCTTTGCGGTAAGGCGCGCGTCCTCGCCGCCTTCGTGTGTCTCGTCCAGTTCCAGATTCGTATCCTTCGGAAGCACGATCGCTACACGGAAACCGTTCTCTTCGCCATTGCACGGCGCATAGTGCAGCGTCGTCGCATACAGCTCCACAGCGGTTCCTGCCGGAAGCAGGAATGCTTCTACCAGAGAAGTGGGATACGTTCCGTCCTCCGCGATATCCGGCTGCCAGCCCACAAGGAGCACCGCGTCTGTGGCCGCTACATTGATCTCTGAAGAGCGGTGATACTCCAACGCATTCAGCTTGTAGTTGTTTCCGTTGCAGTACCCGATCTGGATCGGCAGCTCGCCATACGTCTTTGTCATCAGCTCCTTGTATACCGGAAGCTCTTCCAGCTCTTTTACGGAGGGCTCATATACCACCTCTGCCGTACACGGCGTCTTTGTCCTGAGCGTCTCCACCAGCTGGGAAAAGTCAATTCCTTCGATCACGCGGCCGTATTTTTTAAACGCCGCATCCGTCACTTTTTTAATTTCCATTTTGTCTTACCTCCTGCTCAGATAATCTTGTCAAAAAGCGGTTTGCATGCCGGATAGATCTCCTTGAACTGCGCATACCTGGCTTCGTATTTTGCCACCAGTTCTTCCTCCGGCTCCACCGTATCGATGATCTTTACCAGCTTTGACGCTGCCTCTTCTACGGATACGTACTCTCCGCATGCCACTGCCGCAAGCATCGCCCCGCCAAGTGCAGGTCCTTCTTCACTCTCGATCACATCTACTTTCAGATTCAGCACATTTGCGATGATCTTCTTCCAGAGAGGGCTCTTTGCTCCGCCGCCGCAGATCTTGGTGCGGGTGATCCTGATGCCCAGCGCCTTCGCCACTTCGAGGGAATCCCTCAGTGCGAATGCCACGCCTTCAAGTACCGCCTGGGTCATATCGGCCCTCGTCGTATCCATCGTCATGCCGATGAAGGTCGCGCGCGCGTTGGGATTATTGTGGGGAGAACGCTCTCCCATCAGGTACGGAAGGAAATATACGTGGTTCTCGCCCAGCTTCTCGATGGCCTTCTGCTCCGCTGCATAATCCTTTGTGCCGATGATCTCATCCATCCACCACTTGTTGCAGGACGCCGCGCTCAGCATACAGCCCATGAGATGATAGTGGCCGTCGGCATGGGCGAACGCATGGAGCGCATTGAATTTATCCACTCCGAATTTTTCGGAAGAAATAAAGATCGTACCGCTGGTGCCAAGTGAGATATTGCACATGCCTTCTCCGACTGTGCCTGTTCCGACTGCCGCAGCAGCGTTGTCTCCTGCTCCCGCTACGACTTTGACTGTCTCCGGGATCCCCAGCTCTTCCGCGATCTCAGGAAGTACATTTCCCACTGCCTCATAGCTTTCATATACCTTTGCCATCTGTTCTTCCCGGATACCGCAGATATCCAGCATCTCTTTCGACCAGCAGCGGTTCTTTACATCGAATACCAGCATGCCGGACGCATCGGAAACATCGGTGCAGTGTACGCCGCTTAATCGGTACGCTATGTAATCTTTCGGCAGCATGATCTTCTCGATCTTTGCAAAGTTCTCCGGTTCCTTATTCTTTACCCAGAGAATCTTCGGCGCCGTAAACCCTGTAAAGGAAATATTCGCCGTGTATTCGGAGAGTTTGTCTTTTCCGATCACATTGTTCAGATAATCGCATTCCTCAGACGTTCTTCCATCGTTCCACAGAATCGCCGGACGGATGACCTTATCATCCGCGTCCAGGATAACCAGTCCGTGCATCTGTCCGCCGAAGCTGATACCGGCCACCTGGCTCCTGTCGCAGTCCGCCAGCAATTCCTTTATGCCAGCGATTGTCTGCTCATACCAATCCTCCGGATTCTGCTCCGACCATCCCGGATGCGGAAAATAAATCGGGTACTCTTTTGACACAATCTTCTGGATTTTTCCTCCTCCGTCCATCAGCAGAAGCTTCACCGCCGATGTACCGAGATCCACACCTACATATAACATATCTTTCTCCTTTCTCCACAGCGCGATCCGGTGTCCGCCTTTCCACGCTCCATTCTTTCCTCATATGGATACGCCCTCTTTTTATCCCCGCACGCTGCGCGTTTCCAGCTCTGCGTCGGGCCGCTCCATGCTCTTCATCGCATTCACCCTCTTGATGAACGCATGCACTTCGCCGTTCTTCCCCATTGAGCGTCCATGCGGCAGCCTGCCCTCCGTCAGCCTGTCTGAACAATCCTTTTTGGGACTTAAAATTATATATATAAATAACGTTTTCTTCATAATCAGAATCTCCTGTAATTTTACTACTTTGAAAGACGAATCACTAGTAAATTATTGCTGTTTTATATTAAATTTTAGTTCTCATACATCTTTTATACGTACATTTTATCTTCCCGCACCTTGCTATTTTTGCGGTTATACGTATACAGCGTTTTCCGCTGTTTTCCCCATCTTTACCCCACCGTCCCGTTCTCAGAAGATCCGCTTTACTGTGGAAATGAAGAATCGTATATCTTCTCCAGGCCCATACATGGAAAAGGCTTAAACAAAAAAAGAAACAATCTAAAGGCATTTTTAATCTTCTGCCTTAGCTTGTTTCTTTTAAGTATATTATGAAATTTTCCTAAAATCTGCTTTTAATCTCCTCTTCTCCTTTCTTCAGGCGCCGGTTCAGTTCTTCCGGAGAAATTTTAAAATCCGCGTTTTCTTCAAATCCCTTTTCTTCCCCGAGGGAGGGCCCTTTCTCTGTAAGTATTTTACGGAACTGGAGGTATTCGTCCATCAATCCCTGTCCGTGGTATACCTGGAACGCCCCTGCGTCGCTGCCCAGGGCTACGGTGGCTCCCAAGGCAAAGGCCCTCTGTATTCTCCGGCTCTGAAGCCCTGCCAGCCTGCGCAGCACGTTATCCTCGAATCTTCCGCAGCCGATCAGATTCGTAACCGTCACAAGGGTGGGAACCCATACGGCACGGCTTCCGGCCAGGGCCTGAAGGCAGTCCTCATCCATGAAGTTCCCATGTTCTACGGAATCTACTCCTCCCTCCAGGGCATCCCAAACGGGCCTGGCACCGTTTACATGGGCCATCACCGCGAAACCCTCCTCATGGGCAATATGAATCATTTCCCGGATCTCGCCCCGGGTCAGAGGCTCCTGGGTCACGCCTCCGTCTTTCGCGAAATCCATAATCCCGGAAAACATCACTTTGATAAAAGTTCCGCCTTCCTCTCTGACTTTCTGTACCAATCCGGCATACTCTTTCATCGTGTCGAATCCCAGTCCTACAATTCCTCCGTAATGACCATTCTTATGTATAGCAAAAACAGGGGTCCGGTAGTCGATTCCAAACTCCGGTGCCAGCGCCGCCGCTCTCTTTGAAACTCCCAGGGCGTCGCCGCCATCCCGTATAAACGAAATATCCTTTTCTCTGTACTGACTGAATTTATCCAGAATCAGCCGGTCATTTACCCCATTTTTGTGCTGAGAAACTGCATGACTGTAGTTTACTCCGTCCATAATCATATGGGCATGGCATTCTCCGAACATATGCTCTTTCCTCCTTACGGCCTATTATAACCCTCTGATTCCCTTTTGACAACCAGCCGAAACTGGACTGGTTAATTCATAAGGATTTGGCTCTGTTTATCAGATCACTTCTCTGGTAAACTGATTTCAATCACAGAGGCTTATACAGACTTTTTTATACATAGAAAGGAGATTTCGTTTATGAAAAGAATTTTAACCGTGCAGGATATTTCCTGCGTAGGACGCTGCTCGCTGACTGTGGCCCTGCCCATCCTGTCTGCCATGGGCCTGGAAACGGCCATTCTCCCTACCGCTGTTCTGTCCACCCATACACAGTTTTCCGGTTTTACTTTCCGGGATCTCACCGACGATCTTCCGGGTATCGCGGCCCACTGGAAAAGGGAGGGTCTGGATTTTAAGGCTGTCTATACCGGCTATCTGGGCTCCCCCAGACAGATCTCCTTTGTGTCCTCTCTCTTTGAAGAATACAGGACCGGAGGCTGTACGGCCATTGTAGATCCGGTTATGGGGGACAACGGAAAGCTGTACACAGGCTTTGACGAAAAATTTGCCGCAGAGATGGCTCTTCTATGCGGAAAGGCAGATTATATTCTCCCAAACATGACAGAAGCTGCCTTTATGCTGAAAGAGGAATACAGAGCAGGAGACTACACGGAAAAGGAAATCCAGGAGCTTCTGCGCCGGCTTTGCGGACTGGGAGCAAAAACTGCCGTACTCACAGGCGTTTCCTTCCATGAAAAGGAGCTGGGAGTTATGGCTTACGATTCAGCGGCAGATACTTTTTATTCCTATTTTAATGAAAAAATTCCTGTAAGCTACCACGGAACGGGAGACTGTTTTGCCAGCTGCTTTACCGGCGCCATTCTCCGGGGACAATCTCTGCAGGAAGCCATAAAGCTCTCGGCAGACTTTATCGTGGCCTGTCTGAAGGCTACCATGGCAGATCCGGAGCGCCGCTCTTACGGCGTGAACTTCGAGGAAGCCCTTCCTCTTCTGGTTCCGGAAGCATAGCAAATCCTCCTGATGAACAGCGAACCTTTCTTCAGAATTCGCCAAGAGCCGGAAACCCATCCTCTGGATTTCCGGCTCGTTTTATCCTCTGCCGTTTTACAAACTCTTCAGAACCTCTATGGTATTTGTGAAGCCGAAATTCAGCGGATAATAATCACTGTAGCCGCCTTCCCGCTCGACAATCAAATAGCCTGACTCCACATAGGTATATTCTTCATAAGTGGAAAAAAGCTCCTGAAAGGTCATCTTGCTCATATCCTTTCCATAGGCTTCCAGAAGCTCCGGGATTTTTTCCTGGGAAACCGTCACGAAGGCCGCCTCATCATCCATAGAAAGCTCTGCATCCGCATCTGTTTCTGCCGCCTGTTTTGTATCCGGCGCGTCTGTTTTCTCTGCGGTCACCTCCCAGCTTCCTGCCGAGTTCCACTGACAGGTCAGCGTCTGGATCTGGGAAGGCTCCATAGTCAGTACGGGGCAGTACTTTTCCCGAAAGTCTTCTTTCTGCCAAAGTTCATTCATATTTTCATAGTAAACCGCGGCGTCTGCATAGTAAAAACGGTATGCGCTCTGCCCGTTCTTCAGCTGGTACTTCACAGTCACAGGGACTGTCTCTTCCTCAATGCTTCCGTAAACCATCCCTGTGCCGGCGTTTTCCACCCCATTTTCCGCGATCCTGTAAATAGGTTCAAAGTCTTCCGTCTGAAGATAATCCAGCATATCCTGCGCCTGTATTTCCGAAGAGCTGACCCAGTTGCCCGGTGACAGCTCATAGCTGTAGTCCGCCCATGGATCGCACACCGCCATTGCCTCTACTTCCTCTTCTGCCGGCAGATACGTATTATATCCTGCCGCGTCATACCGCCCTCCCATAAAAAGGCAGAGAGAGATTACCACAGTCAGGCACATCTGGCCTTTATGCAGCAGCACCTGACGAATATCCCAGCGGTAAATAAATTCCATAATCATACAGATCAGAATTCCCGCCGCAGCCACAAAGGCAACACCCCAAACATCGCTCATAAGAATCGAGTACCCTGCCAGGCCTGCCAGCAAAGCGCCGGGCACAGCCAGAAGGATTTTTACTGCTCCTTCGGTCCTTGAAAAGGCCAGGGCATTTCCTGCCGCTTCGGTCCGTCTGATCCGGTACAAAAGCAGAGAAATTCCTGTAAGAATCACAATCAGCACCAGAAGCTGGCAGAGATCCGCCAGGGGAGGCCAGTACCCCGTCAGCCCCTGCTTCAGACTCCCTCCGGTTTTCATGTTCATACTGCCGCAGATCATCCAGGGGGAAGAATAGCCAATGGGAATCACTCCACCAAGCTTCCCTGTCTGCGCCATAAGATCTGTAGGAAAGAAAATGTTCCGGAAGCCCATCTCTGTAAGAGTCAGCCACGGAATGTAAAACCCAAAAGCCGCCGCCCCGAAGACAGAGGTAATGGTCTTTCCCGCAAACATCATTGCCAGAAGAGTGCCGCTGTAGCTGGCCAGGAAAAACAGCAGCCCCTGCAGGGTGGAGACTGCCACTTCCAGCGCCAGGGTTCCTGATACCGCCCTATAGGGCACCCCCGCCGCCAGCCCGAGAATCTGACAGATCACATAGGGGATTACAAAGGTCAGAAAACCTGCCAGATATTTTACGGCAAACAAGGTCTCCCTGCGCAGAGCAAGGCTGTGGTAAAAGTCCAGTCTCACCTGGGAATGTACGTAGCTGAAGGCAACCAGCGCACACAGGATTCCTGCCGCCAGAATAAATACAGTATTTTCTATATGCCCGAAGCCCATCTGTCCCGCCAGTGTCTCCAGGGGCGTCTGCATTTCCCGCCAGGAGCTTTCCGAACTCCTTATGGCCAGAACCAGCAGCATCCGGAAGGGAATCAGAAAGAAAAATGCCAGAAACTGAAGGGCCGTAAGCCAGGTAAGCTTCTTCGTCTCATCCCAGGTAAGTTTAGAAAACGAGATTCTTGATATCATATCCTGCCACCTCCGTTTCACTGATAAATATTTCTTCCAGAGTCAGGGGAAGAATCTCGCAGAACAGGGGCTGCTTTTCCTGAACCTTCTGCAGGATTGCTTCCTTCCCGCCTCTGGCCACAATCGTCAGAAGCGAACCCCGCTTCTCATACTGAAGCACCTCCAGCTCCTTTAAGAGCTCCGCTTCAGATTCCGCGTCCGTGATGACACACTGAATCTTGTGAATTCTAAGCTTCATCTCATCCAGATCTTTCGCGAACAAAATGCCTCCCTTGTGGAGAAGTCCCACATGGTCGCAGATGTCCTCGATCTCCCGAAGGCTGTGGGAAGCAATGATCGGCGTAAATTTCCGGCTGATAATCTCCGCCGCGAACAGGCTCTTGACCGCCTGCCGCATCACCGGATCCAGACCGTCAAAGGTCTCATCGCAGAGAAGGTACTCTGTATTGGCGCAAAGCCCTAAAAGGACAGACACCTGTTTTTTCATTCCTTTGGAAAAGGTAGATAATTTCCGTTTCGGATCCAGATCAAATTTCTTTATCATCTCATTAAAACGATTCTCATCAAAGCCCGGGTACAGGATCTTGTAGTATTCCTTCATGGCTGCCGGCGTGGCGTTTGGAAAAAACCAGGCCGTGTCCGGCAGGAAACAGATTCTGCCCTTTGCCTGGGGATTCTCCCACACAGGCTGCTCATCGATCATTACGCTCCCTTCCTCCGGCCGCAGGACACCGCTGACTACCCGAAGCAGCGTACTTTTTCCGGCTCCATTTGTACCTACCAGTCCAAAGATACTGCCTTCACTGATTCTCGCAGTCACATGATCCAGGGCCAGAATCGTATCAAACCGCTTTACCACATTCTCAATCCGAATCATTTTTCACTTTCTCCTTCTTCATAATACTGCCGGACTTTGGAAACAAAGTCCTCACATAAAATGTCCAGTTCCCTTCCCTTTTTTACCAGCTCCTTCAGAGAGCGGTATACTGTCTCCTGCCTTTTTCCCTTCAGCGCTTTGCTCTCGGATACAAAATTCCCCTTTCCTCTTACAGGGTAGATAAATCCTTCCTGCTCCAGCAGAGCATAGGCCTTCTGAATGATCTTTGGGTTAATGGACAGTTCCACGGCAAGGGACCGCACGGAAGGCATCTGACTGCCTGCTTCCAGAATCCCGCTGGCAATCATTCTCTGAAAGCTGTCTATAATCTGCTCATAGAGAGGCTGCCGGTTTTGCAAATCAATCCCTATCATAAACCACCCTCCTGTGTCTGGCGGTACCCATGCATCCGCCTTTTCCTTTTGCGTCTATGATACCATCTGCGCTTTCCCTGTTCCTTTCTAAAAATCATAACGATTCCTTAAGAAAAACAAAACAATAGAAAACACACTCCGCGAGTTTTCTATTGTCATGAACTTTAGAGGCCGCTGTTCCAGTTTTCTGCACTTTCACAGCGGCCTCCTGCTTTCCCTTCTTCTTCTGTAATCTTATTCCGTGACCACAGCCGTTCCGGATACGGTTACCATCAGCATGCCGTTGTCACTTCCCAGTACTTCATAATCCACATCCACGCCGATGACTGCATTCGCTCCCAGAGCCAATGCCCTCTCTTCCATCTCAGCCAGCGCTTCCTGCCTGGCCCGCAGCAGCTCCTCCTCATAGGAGCCGCTGCGGCCTCCCAGTATATTCCGGACACCTGCCATAAAATCCTTTACAAAATCGACTCCGGATACTACCTCACCGAAAACAATCCCTTTATATTCCAGGATTCTTTTTCCCTCGATATTCTGTGTAGTAATTACAACCATTTTCTTTTCCTCCCTGTTAAGTAATTTTCGTCCAGTCTAACACAGGAATTTTAAAACTTCCGTGGGAAGAGATAAATTATTTCTTAAAAAGCCATCCGCATACACAGCGGATGGCTTTTTATCTTTTATAGCAACAATAGAAGGAGCACAGAGCATGCTTTCTATTGTTTTTTGTTTCCTTACTCTGCAGAGAATAAGTTCTGATTTACATACCCCACAGTCCCGTCATACTCTACCTTATACCAACGGTCCGTGTAGCCCACTGCCGTAAGGGTAGTGCCGGAAGCGATCGTCTGGATGATCTCTCCATCCTGGGAGGGCGTTGATCTCATATTGGCTCCCGTAGTAGCTACTACCGGAAAGCTGTCTGCATAAGTCATTACATTATATTCAAGATCCACGGAAGATGTATCTGTGGATGCCGCAGCAGAATCGCCGGTGCTGTCAGAAGCGGATGTCTCGTTGGAAAGCTGCTGCTCAATGAGCTGCTGACGCTCCTCGTCCGTCTTTGGCGCCACCTCGGACTCAGACATATACTGCTTGGAAACGTAGCCGTTGCTGTCATAGTCATCCACGTCCACGATATACCAGTTGGGCGTCTCGCCTACAACTGTAACCTGGTCGCCCTGATAGAAGCTGCTGAAGATCTCCCCGTCTGTGCTGGGCTCTGCCCGGACGTTCACGTCATCTGAAGCATACATGGTTCTGAGCTGATCGTACTCTGTCTCCTGAGCCTGCTCTTCTTCTAGGGTCATAGTCTGAGGCTGAGTCTCTGTCTGTGTTTCACTTTCTGTCTCCGTCTCGGTCTCGGTTTCCGTCTCAGTCTCTGTTTCAGTTTCCGTCTCGGTCTCGGTTTCGGTTTCTGTCTCGGTCTCGGTTTCGCTTTCTGTCTCAGGTTCTCTCTGCAGAACGCTGCATCCGCCCAGCATCAAGGCCATGGAAAAAACAGCCAGCAGAGCCAGAATCAGTTTTCTTTTTTTATTTTTCATAATCTACCTCCTTTGCCGTTTTACGGCAATCTGTGATCACGCAAATCTCTGCAAGCATCATAACATGACTGAGAATGGATGGCAAGAGTTATCACAAATTTTTAAATCTTTTTTAACTTTTTCTTGCCATATTGTTACATATCCACCTTCCAGCTCTGTCTTAGCAGGTCCCGGCACAGAACCTTACATAGACTTGCGCTCCGCAATCTCCGCCATTTTCGCCTCGTTCAGCCTGGTATCTCCATGAACACGGCTGTAGGAAAGGTATCCGTTCATCCGGTCGATTTTTGTAAGATTTCTGGATCCGCACTTAGGGCACACATCCATCTCCAGTTCCTGATAACCGCAGTCGTCACAGTAAGCCAGAGAAAGGTTTACTCCCTCATAATATCCCAGAGCCATAGCCCGGCGGATGAGGCTCTTAATGGCTTCCATATTATAGTCGATGGGATACCGGACGTACTGAATCTTTCCTCCGTTGCACAACTCCCAGAAGCGTCCCTCCAAATCCTGCTTCTCAATGGGCGTCAGATCTTCTGTCACATGGCAGTGGAAGCTGTTGCTTACATAGGGACGGTCCGACACATGCTCCACAATTCCGTATTTTTTCCGGAACTGCTCTACCTGAAGCCCGCAGAGACTCTCCGCAGGCGTTCCGTAAATCGCATACAGCCAGCCGTCTTCTTCTTTAAAGGATGCCACTTTTTTATTAATATATTCCAGAACCTCCAGGGCAAAAGCGCCGTCCTGGGCAATAGATTTTCCGTTGTACAGCTCCTGCAGCTCGTTTAACGCCGTAATCCCAAAAGAAGAAGTCATGGGTTTTAAGATGGACTTAATCTTCTGGTCCGGTTTTAAATGGCCGCCGTAGAAGCCTCCCTCGCAGTAGCCAAGGGGATTGGTGGACGCCCGCATCTCTCCCAGATATTCATAAGTCCGAATATGCAGTCTGCGGATCATCTCCAGATAATAGTCCAGCACCTCATAAAAGTCTCGGCTCTCTGCTCTGGCCTTGGCCAGAATCATGGGAAGGTGGAGGCTGACCGCTCCCACATTGAACCTGCCCACAAACACCGGCTTATCCTCCTCATCAGCCGGTTTCATTCCGCCCCGCTCATACCAGGGACTTAAAAATGCCCGGCAGCCCATGGGGCTGATCACCCGTCCGTATTTCTTATACATGCTGGAGATATAGCCCTCCCCTGTCATGGAAAGCCAGTCCGGGTACATGGTCTTGGCTGAGCACTGAACACCGGCTTCAAAAACATCCTCGCACTCCCCTCCCGGCCCGTGAAGCTTTTCATCATAAAGAAATACGATCTTCGGAAAGAGAACTGGTTTTTTATTTCCCGGTTTCCCCTGTCCTCCCTTATGCACCTCCAGAAGAGAGGTGGAAATCATCTTGGCAAACCGACTGGTTCCAAGGCCGATGGTTACTGTCACAAAGGGATAATCCCCTCTGGAGGAGCCCACTGTATTCAGTTTATATTCGATCCCCTGCCAACCCTGGTCGCAGTCCCGACGCACCTTGTCCGACGCATACTGAAGAGCCTTCTCTTCCACATGCTCCCAGGAAGGATCCGCGTATTTTCTGTATTCTTCCTGATACTTTTTAAAGCTCTTGACCGCGTAGGGCTCCAGAATCTTATCCACCTCCGGTACAGTAAAGCCCCCGTACTGCTGGGCAGCCGTACTGAGAATAATATCTCCCATTACGTCAAAAGCCGTATCCAGCGTCTTGGGCTCATTGTACCAGACATTTCCCATCTCAAAGCCGTCCTTCAGAACCGCCCCCACATCGAAAAGGCAGCAGTTCATGGTATCAAGCCGGGCGGACTGGTCATGGATGTAAATGTAACCATCCTTGCATGCCTGCAGCTCGTCCCGAGTCATAAAGAACTTTCTGTACAGTTCTTTATTTAACTCATTGAAAATCAGACTTCTCTTGGTAGCCACCAGAGCGCTGTCCGTATTGGCGTTGCTCTTATCTCCGATATAGCGGATGGACTGGCTTTTGGTATATACATCATCCATCATATGGATAAAATCCAGCTTATAATTCCGGTAGTCCCGGTAGCTCTTAGCCACAGCGGGATTGACCGCCTCCAGGGCCCCCTCTACAATGTTGTGCATTTCCTGAATGGTAATGCCTTCCTTCTTCAGAGACTCTGCTTTCTCCTTGGCAAAGCCGCACAGAAAGTCCAGTTCTTCCTTTGAAAAATTGTAAAGAATCCGGGCCGCTGATTTGTTTACTGCCACGACAATCTTCTGAACATTAAATTCTTCCTGGGTCCCGTCTTTTTTTATAACATACATCTTTTAACTGCTCCTCCGTCTGTTTGAAGTCCCGCCGGAACTCATCTGCCTTTCCCCATGGAAAGCTTCGATGCAGCGGTTAAGAATCCCGCAGATTCTATATCTGGTATTATATCGCCGTTTTATATCTATATTTTGTGCAAGCAAAGCCAGTATACCGTATCTTCCGAGATTTTTCAAGAAGGAAAACCGAAAGAAGAACTCCTCTATCTGGGCCGATCCCCATCCAAAATCTGAGAGGAAGAGAAATACTGGTCAAAGTTCGCGGGAAGCTGGTCAAAGACGTAACCGGTTACCATTCTTCTGGTCTGTCTCAAATAATTCTCATTTACTTCCAGATGATCCCCCTCGGTCCAGGTTCCGATAAAGTAATGAAATCCCTGATCCATCAGGTAAACAGCCTTCTCTGTACTGTAGTCCACCTCCGCTCCGTAGGGATACATCAGGATATCCGTCTGACCTACCAGGGATTCGATTGTGTTCTTCCACTGGGTAATGTCCTGCTGCAGACCCTCATAAGACATATCACTCATATAAGTGTAGCTGTATCCGGCGCAGGCAAACTGCCATCCGTCTTCTGTCAGCTTCTGAGCGATGGCCCGGACAGTGTCCTGGTTTTCCTGAGCGCTGGCAGAAGTCTCCTCCGAGAGATCATATCCGAAGGCCCCGTTTACCCCCGACAGGGAAATAATTCCTCTTGCCCCGCCCAGAGAGAAATCCGGATGTTCCTGGATAAACACGTTCAGAACCGGCACGATATCGTATGCCCCTGTAAGATCGTGCCCCTCCGAATCTGTATATACGGCCTGGACCTCTCCCTGGTCGTTCAGGGTCAGGCGTGTAGCAATGCCGTCCCCGTTCACTACAGAGCTGTAATTCAGGTTGTCTACAGAGAGAATCAGAGGCTTCTTCCCCTGGGGGACCAGCGGGTTTTTCTGTGTCAGAGTCACATTTCCATTCTCATCCTGCGTCTCCTCCACAAGGCTGTGAATGTCAATCAGCACGTATCCGTTATCATAGAGCTGCTGCAGTATTCCCTGAAACTCAGATAGGGTAATCATATTGGAATCATACGTTGCTTCATTCCCGTCTCCGTCAAAGGCCAGAGAGGTATCGGCAATCAGGTTCGTAAAGCTCAGATGGCCGATATCCCCCTCATATTCATACATACTGTCCAAGGCTTCCTGATATGCGGCGATGGCCTCTGTCACCCTCTCATCCTCCTGAGAAATATCCGAGTTCTGCAGAAGAGAAATAGCTTCCTCATATTCGTACTGTTCAGCCAGATTCTCAGCCTCATCCAGAACAGAGGTAAGCTGTTCCTCTACTGCTGCCTCGGACTCTTCCTGCTCCCGTTCCGCTTTCATTTTCGGCGTCTCCACCGGTTCATTATTCTCATACTGCCCCAGAGTTCCAATACTCTCGGCGATCTGATAATTCAATACACTTCTGGCACAGCCTGACAGCGTCAGGCAGGCTCCCAGTCCTAAAAGAACCGCTGCCATCCTCTTTAATCTGCTCATGAGTCCCCCTTTTCCTTATAAGAAGCTTAAAAGCTATAACAGTGAAAACAATGTATCACCATTATAGCTTTCCTCTTTTCCGCAGACAAGCCCCTTTTGAAGAATCCGTCAGGAAAGAAGTTCTTTTAACAGCCGGTTTACCATTCCGGGATCTGCTTTTCCCTTCATAGCTTTCATGGTCTGTCCCACCAGAAATCCAAGAGCCTTTGCCTTTCCTCTCTTATAGTCTGAAACAGACTGGGGATTATCACCGATGACCCGCTCTATGATTTTCCTCAGTTCTCCCTCGTCATTTACCGTCTTCAGACCGTTCTCTTCCACATATGTCTCCGGGTTGATATCCTCCAGGAAGATCTTCTCAAAGACCTCCTTTGCCACAGTCTGATTGATAACGCCTTCTTCTGTCATCAGAATCAGCTTTGCCAGATGCTCCGGAGAAAAATGAAGCTCTTCCGGCTCCATAGCCTCTTCCTTCAGAAGCCGCAGAGTTTCTCCCATCAGCCAGTTGGAAACCTTTTTAGGCTTATGGCACAGAGCCGTTGTTTCCTCAAACAGATCCGCCAGCCGCTTGGAGCCAGTAAGGATTTCCGCGTCATAGTCCGGAATATCAAATTCCTTTTTATACCGTTCCAGTTTTTCCGTGCGCAGCTCCGGCTGCCTGGAACGGATTTCCTCAAGCCAAACGTCGCTGATTTCCACTGGAACCAGATCCGGATCCGGGAAATAGCGGTAATCGTGGGCATCCTCCTTGGAACGCATAGGATAAGAATACTCCTTGTTGTCATCCCAGCGGCGCGTTTCCTGAATCACTTCCTTCCCCTCTTCCAGAAGCTCAATCTGTCTTGCCCGCTCTCCCTCAATGGCTCTGGCAATAGCTTTAAAAGAATTCAGGTTTTTCATCTCTGTCCTGGTGCCCAGTATCTGGGAGCCCGCCTCCCGTACGGACAGGTTTACATCCGCCCGCATAGAGCCCTCCTGAAGCTTGCAGTCGGAGGCTCCCAGATACTGAATAATCAGTCTGAGCTTATCCAGATAGGCAATGACTTCCTCCGCGCTTCTCATATCCGGCTCTGACACAATCTCAATCAGCGGGACGCCGCTTCTGTTATAATCCACTAAGGAACAGTCTTCCCACTCATCATGAATCAGCTTTCCGGCGTCCTCCTCCATATGGATCTCATGGATTCCTATGGTCTTCTTTCCGGAAGGAGTCTCAATCTCGATTCCTCCTTCATAGCACACCGGAAGATAAAGCTGAGAAATCTGATAATTCTGGGGATTATCCGGATAGAAGTAATTCTTCCGGTCAAACTTGCAGTACTGGTGAATCCTGCAGTTTGTGGCAAGCCCCACCGCCACTGCCAGCTCCACGACTTTTTTGTTCAGAACAGGAAGCGCTCCCGGCATTCCTGTACACACGGGACACGTATGGGTATTGGGCGCTCCCCCGAAAGCGGTGGAGCAGCCGCAGAATATTTTTGTCTTTGTGGCCAGTTCTACATGAACCTCCAGGCCAATCACTGTTTCGTACTGTTTTGCCATCTTCTGACCCTCCTTCACTGGTGTATCTGCTTAATTCTTTTTTGCGTCCGCCCAGCTTAAGGACGGTCCCCGGAAGGCGCCTCTTCCCTGCTCCAGTCCGTATGCGGCTCTGAAAATTTTCTTTTCCTGGAAACAGTCCCCGATCAGCTGCACGCCGATGGGGAGCCCTCTCTGATCCGTTCCCATGGGCAGAGAAATTCCGGGAAGGCCTGCCAGGTTCACAGATACTGTATAGATATCTCCCAGATACATTTTAAGAGGATCCTTCAGGCTTTCGCCGATTCTGGGAGCTGTGGCGGGGGCCACCGGTCCCAGAATAGCGTCGTACTTTTCAAAAGCCTGGTCAAAGGCCTGCTTGATCATGGCTTTTACCTTCAGCGCCTTAAGGTAATACGCGTCGTAATATCCGGAGCTGAGCACGAAGGAGCCCAGCATGATCCTTCTTTTTACTTCTTCTCCAAACCCTTCCGACCGGCTTTTCTTATACATTCCGTGGAGCCCTTCATACTCTTCTGCCCGATATCCGTACTTCACGCCGTCGAACCTGGAAAGGTTGGAGCTGGCCTCCGCCGAGGCAATTACATAGTAAGCAGGTATGGCATAGTCCACCAGCTTCAGAGAAAATTCTTCCACTTGGGCCCCCTGGGCTTTCAGGATCTCTGCCGCTTTTTTCACCGCTTCCCCCACCTGGAGATCCAGTCCCTCTGACAGATATTCTGCCGGGATCCCGATTTTCATCCCTTTGACGTCCCCTGTCAGGGCGGCAGTGAAATCCAGATCCTTTCTCTCTATAGAGGTACTGTCCTTGGAATCATGGGAGGCAAGAATCTCCAGCAGCGCGGCACAGTCCTCAACATTTCCGGCAATGGGGCCGATCTGATCCAGGGAAGAACCGTAAGCGATCAGTCCGTATCTGGAAACCGTTCCGTAAGTAGGTTTAATTCCTGTCACACCGCAGAAAGAGCTGGGCTGCCGGATGGACCCCCCCGTGTCAGACCCCAGGGCGCAGGGAACCATTCCCGCGGCCACCGCGGCACAGGAGCCCCCGGAGGATCCTCCCGGCACATGCTCCGGATTCCATGGATTTCTGGTGATTTTAAACGCGGAAGTTTCCGTGGTGCTTCCCATGGCAAACTCATCCATATTCGTCTTTCCCGCAATTACCATTCCCGCCTTTTCCAGATTCACCACTGCCTCCGCGGAATAAGGCGGCTCAAAGTTATAAAGGATTTTTGAGCTGCAGGTAGTCTTCATTCCTTTTGTACAGATATTATCCTTGACTCCTATGGGAACCCCGGCCAGCGGCCCCGTAAGCTCCCCCCGGTCCATCTGCTTCTGTACCTGTTCCGCCCGCTTCAAAGCCCGCTCTTCATCTACCGTCACGAAGCTTCCCACAGCCGGATCTAATTTCTCAATCTGTTCCAGAGATGCTTTGACCGCCTCTGTCACAGAAATCTCTCTCTTCCTGATTTTTCTGCCTGTTTCCAGGGCTGTTAAATTTTTGATCTGCATATTGGCACATCCTTTCCGTCTCACTGCCGTCCCTTTAGCGCCCGGCATCCTCCTGGGCATCATGTCGCGGCGCTCGGCGTCCCGCCGTCTTCTGCCTCTACTCTACCGTCTTAGGCACGTTAAAGGCTCCCTCCTTCTGATCAGGGGCATTTTTCAAAATCTCTTCTCTTGTGTCCCCGTTCGTCACCTGATCCTCACGGAATACATTTTTTACCGGAAACACGTGAGACATAGGCTCCACCCCTTCCGTATCAAGCTCTCCCAGTTTATCAATATAATCCAGAAGCTTGCCCATATCCTCCTTGGCCTGTTCCTTTTCCGTACCGGAAAGCTCAAGCTGCGCTAAAATTCCTACATATTCAATCGTCTCATCACTGATTCTGCCTGCCATTTTCTTTCCTCCAAAACCTCAGTAGCTGGGGCTTAAAAAAACCTGCCCCTCTTCGCCTTCAAAATAACTTCCGTCCACAAGACTGCCCTCCACCAGAGGCAGCCGACAGATCCTGGGAGCGTCGGACCACAGAAAGAGCAGATGACTATCCTTGCTGTCATTTTCTCCGAACTCTACCATAATACCCGCGAACAGAAAATCTTCGGAATCCTCTCCCCGGATCACCAGATCGTAAACGCCTGCCGGAAAGTCCTGTCCTGCTTCCAGTGTTTCCCCGGGCTGCACTTCAATCTCCTCTGTCAGGCCCTGGGACTCATGCTCCTTAAGCTCCGTGTCGCTGACGTCTACTCCATACAAAACCGATACGCCAGTAATATCCTCAATAAAAAGCCAGCCGCCCTCCTCCAGAATCAGGTCATCATACTCTGACTGAAGGCCTTCTGCTTCCTCCTTGTCCAGGCTCTCAATATAGCTGGCCGAGTACAGACTCACATTCTGCGTACTGTCCTTTTGGGAACGCCGATAAGAAAATACCGTATCCGCTTCCTGGCTTTCAATTCGGTACGTCCCCTCCGGAAATTCATATCCTGCCTGGTAAAAACCCGGCTTCAGCATCATAGAACCGCTTCCGTCCCAGACAACCGGGTACTCTGTCTCCTCCTCTGCCGCCCCTTCCTGGAGCATATAAGGATCCACATAGGTTTCTTCCTCCACCTTTTCCTGTATGAGAAGTACAATGGAAGAGAGCAGCGGAAAAACAAAGCCCAGAAGAATGATCAGAATCACAATCCATTTTACAGCTCTCCTGGAAAGTGTTTTTTTCTTCTTTTGTTTCTTTTTGGGTTCCCCGATTCCCGGCTGTCTCCAGCCCATATACCACTGTCTCTGCCCAGGTGTACTTTCCTTCTCTTTTTTCTCTTTTTCTGTCCTGTTCTGCCTCTTTTTATTTAAGTTCTCCTCACAGGTTCCCTGGTGAAGCTGCTCTTCCTTTTCATTGTGAAGATTCAGGTGATACTTTTTATCGTTTTTTGTGTTGTCCAGTCCGCACTCTGTACATCTTCCCTTGGACAGCCTTCCTCCGCATAAAGTACATCTCTCGATCATATAATCCTTCCCTTTCCCCAGGAGACGCCGGCTGTCCAAACCGTTCCGGAGCCCCTGCGGTTCAATTGGTTTACAGGGACCCGCATACATGATTCAACAGGCGTTCTAGCTTCGCGGAGCGAACTTTCAATGCCAGATTGCCCGTTACTGGTCAGCGAGTGACCAGCAGCAATTTCTATGGCAACGGTTCCTTTATGGCTCCAGCCTTGACAGATCTCTTGGAAATAATGTAGTCTCCCTTACATTATCTTCTCCCACCAGCATCATTGTCAAGCGTTCCAGTCCAATTCCCAGTCCTCCGTGAGGCGGCATTCCGTATTCAAAAGCCGCAAGATACTGCTCCAGTCCTTCTTCGCTCATTCCCCGGGCTTCTATTTTCTCCCGAAGCATTTTGGGATCATGAATTCTCTGTCCTCCGGTAGTAATTTCCAATCCTCCGAAAAGAAGGTCAAAGCTTAATGTAAATCTTGGATCCCGGGGATCGTCCATAGCGTAAAATGGCCGCTTCTTAGAGGGATAATGTGTAACAAATACAAAATCCGCGCCGTACTCTTCTTTAAAATACGTTCCGATGAGATGCTCTTCCTCCGGCTCCAGATCAAAAGGATTACGGATGGTCCTCTTATATTTTTCCGCTACCAGCTCTTTTGCTCTGTCAAACCGCACCATGGGAATCTGGTCTGCCTTTGGAAGAGCAACATTCAGAATTCTTAATTCATCGGCGTATTCCTCTTTCAGAAGCCGGAGCATATACTGGAGGAATCCTGTCTCCATTGCCATAATGTCCTCAAAGCTCTCAATATACCCCATCTCGAAATCCAGGCTGGTATATTCGTTTAAGTGCCGTTTTGTATTATGCTTTTCTGCCCGGAATACAGGGCCGGTTTCAAATACCCTGTCAAATACCCCCACCATCATCTGCTTATAAAACTGCGGACTCTGGGCCAGCACTGCCGGCCTGTGAAAATAGTCCAGCTTAAAGATATTGGAGCCGCCCTCTGCCCCTTTCGCTCCGATTTTAGGAGTATGGATCTCCGTGAATCCCTGACCGTACAGAAAATCTCTGAAGCCTCTGGTAATTCCCTCCTGAATCCGGAACTTGACCCGTTCCCGGATATTTCTGAGAGAAGCGTTCCTGTAGTTCAGCTTTGCTTCCAGGGAGGTATTCAGCTTCCATTTTCCTACCGGAAGCGGCATGGCCCTGCTTGGTTCTGAGAGAATTCGAATCGACTGAACCCGCACTTCGATGCCGTAGGGCGCCCTCTCATCTTTCTCAAGGGTACCTTCTGCTTCCACCGTCTGTCCCTCCCGAATTTCTTTTACCGAAAAAGGACAGCCTTCTTCCAGAACGCACTGAAGAATTCCCTGCCGTTTCCGAAGTACAACAAAGGCCACCTCTCCCATATCCCGGATGCTGTGTACCGCTCCGTTTACTCTGACACGGCTTCCCAGCCTGCTTTCATCCTGCAGTTCCTTTAATTCCAGAGTTGTCTGTGGCTTCACGCCTGATAAAAATTCCATAATCTGTTCCTCCTTCTCTTCCCGGAGCTTTTCTGCGCTGGATTTTATGCCCGTCAGGGTATTTCCTTAGCCCTGCCGCACCGGCTGCGGCCATACAGGGATGCCCGTCAGGGTACAAAAAATCCTGGGAGCCTCGGAACTCCCAGGACACGCAAAAAAGCCCCGGAACATCATAATGATATTCCGGGACGAATAAACTAGCTTTATCCGCGGTGCCACCCGCTTTGCAGACATCCTTGTCTGCCCCTCTTTACGCGTAACGTGCGCAGCGTACTGTCCTACCTCATCCCTTCCTGCGGAAAATCTGTATTCAGACAGTCAGCTCCTGAGTGTTCCCTATTGTTTCCTTCCCTTCATCCGCGCTCTCAGTCGGTGACGCCGAATTCCTGTCAAGTTTCAGAAACAGAGTCTCATTCATCGCCTTTTCTTTTAATGGTGTAATCCTAGCACACTTTTTCCGATCTGGCAAGGGTTTTTTTAATATGGCTCTTCATACGTCCTCCTGTCACAATCAACTTCATGTATTTTCCCTCCTGTCATACAGTATTACTCCTCTGAAAGTTCTTCATCCTTTCCCAGCAGTCCGAACTCCCGATAAAGCTTCTCCAGATAGGCCGGGTCTGAGGCGTCCTCTATTTCTCCCATGCGCCCTGCCTCTTTCAGCGCCAGAAGCAGTCGGCTCATTCGCTCTCTTTCCGCCCTGCCACCCATCCGGATCCCCTCTTCTCTGCCTTCTTTCCGTCCTTCCTCTCTGCCTTCTTTCCGTCCTTCTTCCCTGCCTTCTTCTCGTCCCTCTTCCTTCACCTGCATCATGTGCCGCTCTTCATTGTATTCATAAATACTCACGCTTTTCACCTCCGCTCTTCTTTCGACCCCTATAAAGTAATCTCCATTCCATCGTAGGCGAACTGAATTCCATCAAAGCTTTTTTCTAATTCCCGATACTCATCAAAAGACTTTCCCCACACCTCTTCCAGATGAGTAATAATAACGTTTTGGATTTGATATTTTTCTTTTAACTCCATAATTTCATCCATCAAAAAAAGTATATTTCTAAATGGATTTTCTTTTCTTAAAACAAAACCGTTTTTGAGTATATTATCTGGAATCGTATCCCCGATAATCAAAAAATCAGCGTTTTGAAACTGTGAATTATGTGGAAAAGGTTTCACGTCACAGGGTGCATAGATAACCTTTTTATTGCTCTGTTGTATCAAAAAAACAGTTACATTCTGGGATAAGTTTGCAGGAATCAGTTCGACGGATAAATCATCTTTATCAAACCGCCTTGTTTCTATCGTTTCCACTAAACCACAGTCCCTAAAGTTTTCGACAACAGCTCCTCTGTCTATTCTCAGCTCACAAAGCCCTTGAATCACTCTTGGCAGTCCCAAAATGTATACCGGCTCTTTACTCTTTAGCCCTTCAGAATTACCCAGCCAATCCATTCGCAACTGTTCTATCAAGCGGATTCCCATAATATGATCCGGATGCGTATGACTGTAAAAAATATATCTAATCTCATCTATATCCATATAATTTAAAGCCGATCCTATATCCTCAGGTGTGTCGATCAGAATTTTTGCATCAGATATATAGAGACTGCATCCGGTTCTCGCATATGGAATTCCCTTTTGGCGCGCTTCCCTGCATACTCTGCAGTTGCAGCAGGGCCTTGGTGTACTTACCGCCCCTCCTGATCCTGTCACAATCAACTTCATGCATTCTCCTCCTGTCAAACAGTATTACTCCTCTGAAAGTTCTTCATCCTTTCCCAGCAGTCCGAACTCCCGATAAAGCTTCTCCAGATATACCAAGTCTGAGGCGGCCTCTATTTCTCCCATGCGCCCTGCCTCTTTCAGCGCCAGAAGCAGTCGGCTCATTCGCTCTCTTTCCGCCCTGCCACCCATCCGGATCCCCTCTTCTCTGCCTTCTTCTCGTCCCTCTTCCTTCACCTGCATCATGTGCCGCTCTTCATTGTATTCATAAATACTCACGCTTTTCACCTCCGCTCTGTATTTTTCCAGGAAGTCCGCGAGAATCCCCTCCTGAATACATTC
>DVGK01000079.1 GCA_018712785.1 Candidatus Choladousia intestinavium
TCCTTATCCTGGATTCCCACATAGGCAATAGCCCGGGAGCTGGAGCTGCGCTCCAAAGCATGCTCCTCATAGGTAACCAGATCATACTCCAGACGGAAGTGGCGTTTCAGCGCGTTGTTTACAGCATTTAAACGTCCGTTTCCGGATGCGATAATAACATTCTTCTTACCCTCATATACGGCGGTAACCTCTGCGATAATTCCGTTGTGCTGCTTGAAGTGTACCTCCTCAATGCTGTACGGAACCGTAATGTTCTCAAATTTCTCTTTAAAGAGTCGGAAGATCTCTTCCGGCACAAGCTCCTTATGCTGTGCGTCGGAAACGCCTTTGGCCACATAACCCATTGCCTCCCGCATTTTCTTTGGAAGCTTCAGGCCGTAGTGCTGCTCCAGGATGTAACCTACGCCGCCTTTCCCGGACTGGCTATTGATTCGAATTACATCCGCGTCGTAAGAGCGTCCGATATCCTGAGGATCGATGGGAAGATACGGAACTGTCCACTGCTGGCAGTTATTGTCCTCTCTGTATTTCATTCCCTTGGCGATGGCATCCTGGTGAGAGCCTGAGAAAGCGGCAAATACCAGAGCGCCGCTGTAAGGACTTCTCTCATTAATCTGCATGCCGGTGTATTCCTCATATGCTTCAGAAATGGAAACCATATCCGAGAAATCAAGTCCAGGATCCACTCCCTGAGAATACATGTTCAAAGCCAGGGTTACGATATCCACATTTCCGGTGCGCTCTCCGTTTCCAAAGAGCGTTCCCTCGATTCGGTCCGCTCCCGCCAGAATTCCCATCTCCGCGTCGGAGATTCCACATCCTCTGTCATTGTGGGGATGGAGGGAAAGAATGACATTTTCACGGTATTTCAGATTTTCGCTCATGTATTCAATCTGGCTGGCATATACGTGGGGCATGGAGAGCTGTACGGTGCTTGGCAGATTAATGATTGCTTTTTTGTCCGGCGTAGGCTGCCATACATCCAGCACGGCATTGCATACATCCAGCGCGTAATCTACCTCCGTGCCTGTGAAGCTTTCCGGGCTGTATTCAAATCGGTAATCCGCTCCCTCTTCCTGAGCCAGCTCCTTTAAAAGCTTCGCCCCGTCCACGGCAATTTTCAGGATTTCCTCTTTCGATTTTTTAAACACCTGTTCCCTCTGAGCCAGCGAGGTGGAGTTATACACATGTACTACAGCATTCTTTACCCCTTTTAACGCTTCGAAGGTCTTGCGGATAATATGTTCTCTTGCCTGGGTCAGCACTTGGATGGTGACATCATCCGGTATCAGATTCTGCTCAATCAGAGTCCGGAGAAAATTATATTCCGTATCCGAAGCAGCGGGAAATCCCACCTCGATCTCCTTAAACCCGATTTTCACCAGAAGCTTGAAAAAATTCAGTTTTTGTTCCAGGGACATGGGAACCACCAAAGCCTGATTGCCGTCCCGCAGATCCACGCTGCACCAGATCGGCGCATGATCCACATAATCCTTTTCTGCCCACTTCATGCATGTCATAGGGGGCATAAAATACTGTCTCTTATACTTTTTGCAGTTCATCATGTTATTTTTCTCTCCTTTTCTTATTACTTGCTGAGGGACTTGAACACTTTGTTCGCCGCCGCAATACCGCAAAGCGGTAAGATACCATATTGCGGCGTACGCATCCCGACCGGAGGACTTTACTCTATAGGACAGGCCGAAAGACTTTCCTATTAGAATAAAAAAATCTCCTAGTCATTTCTGACTAAGAGACGGAAGATCATCATACCTTTCGCGGTACCACTCTTATTTATGATTTCTCATACACTCCGGGGATACGAAGGACGCCGGGGAACATTCCCCTTCACCTCTTATATCCTTCCCGTATAACGGCGGGATGCCGTCTGCGCCTACTCTTCCGCCAAACAGGATTTCGGACAGATGCTCCGGGGCGAGTTCCATACCAGATCTCTGATGTCTCGCACCTGCCGACATCTCTCTGAAAGCAAACCTGCTACGTACTATTCCCCATCCCAGCATTTTTCTGAAATTTAGGTTGCTATTAAGATACCATACCTGAAGAGATTTTGTCAATACTTTTTCTCCCTGCGGCAGTTCAATGTCAGGCCGGAAGCTTTCGTTGACATTCCTATCTTCCGGTGCTAGTATGAAAATCGAAAAATCAAAGGAAATACAAAAAACTGGTTTGATGGAAAGAGGGAAAAAATGGAAGGAACAGTAAGACGGCTGACTGAGGGAAATCCTTATCGGGTGATTTTATCATTTGCGTTCCCGGTATTTTTAAGTCAGGTGTTTCAGCAGCTTTATAACACGGCGGATTCTTTAATTGTAGGAAGATTTCTCGGTACGGAGGCCCTGGCGGCTGTAAGCTCCTCCGGTACGCTGATTTTTTTGATGATCAGCTTTTTCTCCGGCCTTTCTCTGGGCGCTGGGGTAGTCATTTCCAGGTATTTCGGCGCAGGTGATCACGAAAGGGTTTCACGGGCTATTCACACGACAGTGACCCTCGGCTTTTTCTGCGGCCTGTTTCTGACTATGGCCGGCATAGCCTTCACCCCTACATTCCTTCGTTGGATGGATACAGCCCCGGATGTCATGCCCCAGGCCGTGGAATACTTCCGCTATTATTTTCTGGGAGCCTTGGCTGTGGTAGAATACAATATCTGCAAGGATGTCATGAACGCCATGGGCGACAGCAGACGCCCCCTGTTCTACCTGATTCTCTCTTCCATCTTAAATATTGTGCTGGATCTTTTATTTATTGCCGGATTCCACTGGGGCGTATGGTCGGCTGCGGCAGCTACTACGATTTCCCAGGCAGCCAGTGTGATTCTCTGCCTGATCCATCTGAGCAAAAAAGGGACCTTTTATCAGCTTCAGTTAAAAAAGATGAACCTGAATCCGAGAATGCTGAAGGAAATTCTCAGATTCGGCCTTCCCTCCGGCATTCAGAACTCTGTCATAGGGCTGGCCAATGTGATCGTCCAGACCAGTATCAACTCATTCGGCAAGACCGCCACAGCAGCCTATGGTTCTTATGCAAAAATAGAAGGCTTCGCTTTCCTTCCGGTGACCAGCTTCACCATGGCGCTGACTACCTTTACCAGTCAGAATCTCGGAGCAAGAAAATATGATCGGGCCCGCAGGGGCTCCCGCTTCGGCATTCTTTCCGCTGTACTTTTAGCAGAATGCATCGGCGTATGTATCTACGTATTTTCTCCCTGGCTGATAGGCCTTTTCACCAGTGACCGGGAGGTCATCAACATAGGAATGCATCAGGCCCATACTGTAGCGTTATTTTATTGCCTGATGGCTCTCTCCCACGCCATAGCCGCTGTATGCCGCGGAGCCGGAAAAGCCTTTGTCCCCATGTTTATTATGCTCTCTATCTGGTGTGTATTCCGGATCCTCTATATTCTCGTTATTATGCAGGTCTGCCGCAAATTGGATTTTATCTACTGGGCCTATCCCCTGACCTGGGGAATCAGTACGGCGATCTATCTGCTGTATTATCACTTCTCCGACTGGATGCATGGATT
Source organism: Candidatus Choladousia intestinavium (assembly GCA_018712785.1). Lineage (GTDB taxonomy): Bacteria > Bacillota > Clostridia > Lachnospirales > Lachnospiraceae > Choladousia > Choladousia intestinavium. The sequence continues at coordinate 3,545 of DVGK01000079.1, forward strand.
TGAAAAGAAGAAGCGCTGATTTTTCGGGCAGTAAAAAATTTGAAAATTTTTAAAAAAAGTTCTTTACATTTTAATCCAAATCGTATATACTGTTTTTTGTTCGGGGTATGGCGTAGCTTGGTAGCGCGCACGGCTGGGGGCCGTGAGGTCGCAGGTTCAAATCCTGTTGCCCCGATTCTGCGAGATCTTTGATTCGTTCAGAGATCTCTTTTTTGTTATAGAAGCCGCTGCTTCTGTTTGTTGACAAACCCTTCTCTGAAATCGTATAATGCAGGCATACACCCGTAATTTTAAACCTGTAAATCGTTTTGGGGAGAAAGGAGAAAACTCTTATGAATCATGCCGAAATACTGGCCTGCGTCGATCATACGCTGCTGTCTCAGACTGCCACCTGGCCGGAGATCCAGGCCCTCTGCGACGACGCGCTCAAATACCGCACCGCTTCTGTCTGCATTCCTCCTGCCTATGTGAAAAGGGCAAAGGAGTACGTAGGAGACCGTATGGCCGTCTGCACGGTAATCGGTTTTCCCAATGGCTACAGCACTACCGCCTCAAAGGTTTTTGAGACCCGGGACGCCATTGAGAACGGAGCCGATGAAATTGATATGGTGATTCATGTAGGCGCTCTGAAAAATAAGGATTACGATTCAGTGCTGAATGAAATTCGCCAGCTCAAAGCTGTCTGCGGAAGTAAAATTCTCAAAGTCATTATTGAAACCTGCCTGCTTACAGAAGAAGAGAAAATCAAGATGTGCCAGCTGGTCACAGAAGCCGGAGCTGATTACATTAAAACCTCCACGGGCTTTTCCACCGGAGGGGCCACCTTTGAGGACGTTGCCCTTTTTGCCAAGCACGTAGGCAAGGAGGTTAAAATCAAAGCCGCCGGGGGCATCTCATCCTTTGAGGACGGAGAGAAATTTTTAACCCTCGGAGCCTCCCGCCTGGGGACCAGCCGTCTGGTCAAGCTTGAGAAGGCCGGAAGCTGACCTTTACAAAATAGTTCCCGGACGCTGTACCGGATGGAATTCCATCCGGCAGCTGTCCGGGAACTATTTTTTCAAAAATTCCAGCAGATTTTTCTTCATCTGCTCTTCCATCTCTTTTTCAGAGAGTCTTTTCCATTTGGCGGTACACGCAAGATTCTGCCCCAGGACTCCGGGAATTTCTTCCAGCTCCATCCTTTCTTTTCCCATGGCCCAGGCAACCGCGCCGATACCGTCTGTCTCCACGAAAAGACGGTTCGCCGGGATTTCCTGAAGCATCCTTCTGCGCACCTGCTCCTCTCCGGAAAGAGCCGCCTCTTCCCTTTTACAGAGCGCGGATGTATCCGGTCCCAGGGTAAAGTAACAGTCCTTTTCAAGAAACAGCTCCAGCTCCTTTTCTTCCCCGGAATACCAGTGTACGCAGATCCTGCCGGGAAAGTCCTTTACAAGCTCCGCGATTCTCCTCTCGGCGCCCTTTGTATGAAGAAGCACCGGTTTCTTCAAGTCAGCCGCGATCCGAAGCTGCTTTTTAAATTGTTTTTCCTGGACCGGCAGAGGAACACGGCACCAGACAGAGTCCATGCCGATTTCGCCGAGAATCCGGCATTTCTCAAAGGTTTCCCGGTAATCCTCTGCCTCATACCGGTCCGCGTACCAGGGATGGATTCCGAAGCTTAAGAGCACCTCTTCCCTCCCGGAAAACTCTTCCAGCAGCTCCCATTCTCCTGGCCTGCCTCCGCTGAAGCAGGTGAGAATTCTGTTTTCTCCCCGTACTCTAAGCTCCTGCTCTCCCAACTGCATTCTCTCTGTCCTTCGCAGCTTTTCCCACCCCTCTTCCAGACAGGAAAAATGCGCATGCATATCAATCATGCGCGTCTGCCGGAGCCTCTCTTCTAAAGTTTTCACGCTTCTATCCGCCTCCTACGCCTCCCGGGGCTTTGTCTTTATGATCCGGTGGATTTCCGCCCGAAGGCTTCCCTGTTCATACAGCCATTCCCTTGTTCGGTTCTCTTCCTTTATCGCAATCTCCCGGCGGATTCCTTCTCCCGGAGCCCCCAGGATCAGGATGCGGTCCGAAAGATAAATGGCCTCGTCCGTGTCATGGGTTACCAGAAGGATCGTCTTTTTCAGCTTCGTGCAGAGATCCTTCAGCCACTCCTGCATATCGCTTCTCGTAATGACATCCAAAGCCCCGAAGGGCTCGTCCAGGAGATAGATGCCGGCCTCGCAGAGCGTAGTCCGAAGGAAGGCCGCTCTCTGTCTCATACCCCCTGAAAGTTCTCCCGGATATTTATTTTCGCAGCCTTTCAGCCCGAACCTTGCCATCTGAGCCCTGGCCTCTTCCCGCATTTCCTTTTTCCTGTGATGAATTTCCCCGTACAGGCAGACATTGTCCAGAATCGTTTTCCACGGAAACAGCAGATCATTCTGAGGCATATAGGCAAAACGCCCGTCCACCCCTTTTACAGGCGCCTCGTCAATGAGGACCTGCCCCTCCTGGGGAGGAAGAATTCCTGAGAGAACATTCAGAAGCGTGGATTTTCCGCACCCTGAAGGTCCCAGGATGCTGACAAACTCCCCGTCCTGGATTTCAAAAGAAAGATCATGCAGGACCTTCTGATCCTCATAAGCAAAATTCAGATTCTTTACAGTAAGCTTCATCTTCACCTCCGGGAATTCCTGCCTACTGAGGCAGGAATTCATTCGTATAGCACTGGTCCGCGGGAAGCACTTCATCTATAATCCCGTACTCCTGCAGGAAGGCGGAATAGTTGTCCCATACTTCATCCTTCATGACGCCCCAGGTGTCGGTGTCTTCCATAAATTTGTCCGCAAGATATTCCTGTGAAAGCTTCAGCATCTCCAGATCATAGTTGGGCGCGTGGGAGGAAAGAATTTCCGCGGCCCCGTCCGGATCCGCGATCGTGTCCTGATAACCTTTCTCCGTCGCCCTGAGGAAAGCGGAAACCATCTCCGGATCGGATTCAATCACAGCATCGCTTGTAATAATGATGGGCGTATAATAGTCCAGCCGTTCATCCAGATCCCGGCAGGCCATATAATTCAGTTCGCAGCCATTCATCTCGGCCATAATGGAATCCCATGCCTCGAAGAACCACATGATATCACAGCTCTTACCAAGAGCTTCAAAACCGCTTCCGTCTGAAATCACCATGTTCAGCTTGGAAAAATCAGCCCCCGCCTGTGTCATGCATGCCTCCAGAACCGCGGACTCTCCCGGGCCTCCCCATCCGGCATAGGTTTTGCCCTCAAAATCGGCCGGCGACTCAATACCGCTGTCCGCCAGTGTCACAAAGCCTGAAGTATTATGCTGAATAATCGTGGCAATGGCCTTCACCGGAAGGGGATCCTCCGCAGTCAGGGCAATGGTCACATCCTCCTGATAGGCAATGCCGAAGGTTCCCTTCTGCTGGGCTATGAGGGTAGCCGTTGCCCCGTCCGTAGGTTCAATGATCTCCACATCCAGGCCCTCTTCTTCATAGTATCCCTTATCCAGCGCCACATACATTCCCGTATGGTTTGTATTGGGAACGTAGTCCAGTATCACCGTTACTTCTTTTAATTCACTTTCCGCTGCATCTTCCGCAAGAGCTGTCATACCCATTCCCATTGTCATAGCTGCCGCAGTCAGCCAGGCCGCGGTCTTTTTCCATGTTTTTTTCATCCTTTTCTCCTCTTTTCTTTTTTATAAAACCATCTGTCCTGGTTAAGACAGTTGTTTTCCAGCTTTCACTTTTCTCCTCTCCATGGGGAGCACCGCCCATCCGAAGAGCTTCACAATTCCGTTCATCAGAAGACTTAACAGAATAATCATCAGAACGCAGGCAAACACATCATCCAGCATATACGCGTTTTTCGCGCGGATGAGATAATAGCCCAGCCCGCTCTGGGAGGCGATCCACTCTCCCACCACGGCACCGCTGATGCTGTAGGTGGCCGCCACTTTCAAACCTGAAAGAAGGGAAATCATGGCGGAGGGAATTTTCACGATTCTGTACAGCTGCGCTTTGCTTCCCCCATAAGTCTTCACCAGATTTAAATAGCCCTGATCCATCTGTCCCAGCCCGTCGCTGAAGCTGACCACAATGGGGAAAAAGCACATCAGAACAACGGTCAGAATCTTAGGCGCATATCCGAATCCCATATAAATAATGAAGATGGGCGCCAACACAATGGTAGGAACGGTCTGCGTCACTACCAGAATCGGATAGACGCATCTTTTAAAGGTGGGCATGGCGTCAATCAGAATCCCCATAAAAATACCGATTACAAATGAGATTCCCATTCCTGCCAGAGCCTCCATAACCGTCACTCCCGCATGTCCCAGCAATGCGGGGAAATCCGAAACAAAAGCCCGGAGCGTATCGCTGGGAGCCGGCAGAACGTACAGAGGAATGCCCGCGATCTGCACAATCAGTTCCCATGCCGCCGCCAATACCAGTATTACAAAAACCGGCGCCATTCTTGACATTTTTTTCATATCCTTACCATCCTGCTATTTTGAAAAAATGAAAAAACCAGCGCAGACGCGCTGGCAGCATACAAAAAATGCCTTTCAACCGCTCAGTGAGAGAATTTCCGGCATTCTTCCATATTTTCCTGCGTCAGCATTATCTGCATCAGGTTCAAAGGGTCAAAACGTTTCCGTTTACTCTCAGGCCATAAGCCTCCCCGTTTTCGCATTACATTATACTACAACTCTCATGTTCCTACAAGTCTCAAACGACAGAATCGGTACTTTACAGATTAAAATCAGCGTGTTATGATTAAAAAACTGATTGTATTTCTTTTTGAACAATCAGGGAGGGGGTCTATTATGCCGATTAACATGAAAAACATTATTGCCGACACATACGCCGAAATGGTGACCCATGGCAATGTAGACAAAATCACTGTAAAGGCTCTGATTGAGAAATGCCACATTTCCAGGCAGACTTTTTATTATCATTTTCAAGATATTATAGATGTACTGGAATGGTCCATACAGCGCGGGACGGAGCATCTGGTGGAAGAAAGTCTTAACGCGGAGGATCTTCATTCCTCGCTTCGTATTTTCGTCACCTTCTTTGTGGATCATTTTCCCCAGATTCAAAAGCTTCTGGAATCCCAGAAACGCTCACAGATCGAAAAAATTGCCATAGACGCGGTCAGCGCCTATCTGCGGGAGCTTTCCCAGCAGAAGCGTCCTGATCTGTATTACAATTACGCGGACCGGGAAATTTTTCTCCGGTTCAACGCCTGCGGGCTGGTGGGCATCCTGCTGAGCGTCTCAGGGAATCCCCGCCTTGACAAGGAAAAGCTGATCCGTCAGCTTGAAGAGATCCTCTCGGGAGAGCTTCTCCAGCTGGAGACCAGGGGACAGGTCTCCGAGACACAATCCTCTTCCCACCTTTAAGCTTTCTGCATGCAGCTTCTTCTGGCAAGCTGCATGTAATGCTTATACAGGATTCCGAACCGGCGGCTGTACCCAGCCTGCCAGGGCTTTGATTTTCCGCAGAAATGCAGAATTCCGGTGTTTTCCATCACCCAGTCCAGATCGCTCTGCCCTCCGCTTCGCAGGAAATATGTATTATAGTTCCGGACATCGTAATTCCAGAGGTAATCATCGAATTCAAGGATTCTCTCTCCGTAAAGAGCATTCAGAATATCCTGATCCGGCAGCAGCAGCTCTCTTCCGTGTTCCGCCGCATAGGTAAAGATCCTTTCCGGCGTTACTTCCTCTCTTCCGGCTTCCAGATTGATGAGAAGCACCCCTGAGTTAAAATATTTCTGTGTCGTTCCCAGCCGCACCTGATTGATATTATTCACCAGCTCTGTTTTCCCCGTATGAGAAGCCGCACCAAACAGCTTTCCTCCCAGGTCTGTCTCCCACAAAGGACGGATGGGATTGATAATCAGAGTATCCGGATCCAGATACAGGATGCGGTCCAGATGCCGGGGCAGAAGGCATGGAGCCAGCAGCCGGTAATACATTTCATGCGGATACTGTTTGGTCACAGGAGCGTTCTGAAAATCCTCCCCTCTCATCCGTGTAGGGAAAAAGTCAAAATGAAGCCGTATGCACTGCTCCCTGACCCGTTCCAGCTCCAGATCCGGTATATTTTTGTGTATCAGATAAATCTCGATCTTTTCTCCCGGATTATTATAATGCAGCGAAGTAAGCATTACCTGAAGGGGAAGCAGGTAATTTTTATCTAATGTTACCAGTATTTTTACAGATTCCATCCTCTACTCCTCTTCTGTGAAGATTTCTCTTGTTTTTATGTCATACTATCAATTTTATCCCCTCTCTTCCACTGACATTTTTCTCAAAATGTATAGACAGAAAAAAGAAAATGTCAAAATTTCTTACACTTCAATCTTTATGTATATACAAAAACCCGAATCTGAAAGTCGCATCTTTTCTTCATTCCTTTTATAATATCGCTGAAAGCAGTCAGGGACAAAAAGGCTCCTGTTTCTTTCGTATTTTAATCGCAGCCGCTTACGTGGCTGCTTTTAACCCTGGAAAGGAGGCTTGATCTTGTGAAATCAAATCAGGAGATGTTTTCTGCCAAACTAAAAGAGCTGGACCGTCAGTATGAAAAGATCCGGGAACGGCTTTCTATCTGCCAGAGAGAGGAGCCGGATGAAATTTTTCAGGAGTTGAAAAAGGCGGAGGACGAATTTATGAAAAGAAGCGCGCTTCTGAAAAAAAGTATAAAAAGGAGCCGCTCTCCAGCCGTATCCACGCTGGCAGCCGCCCAGCTGGGTTACAAGGAAGAAACCGAAAAGCTTTTGCACGGCGAAATAGCAGGCCTGCTTCACTCAGAAGCCAGCAGCGCTGATGAAGACCAGACCGAAGCAGCCGCTCTCTTTACAGAGTATGCCATTGATTTTGCCTCTCTGTCCGTAGACTATGCGCTGCTGCTCTCCCTGTCTGTGATCGCGTCAGAGAAAAAGAAAGGAGATTCAAAATGCAGGAAGTTAAAAAACCAAAAAAGCCATTGATTTTTTATTACGTAGTCGTTGTTCTAATCCTGTTCCTCTTTAATTTCCTCGCCATGCCCTGGATGGCAAGACGTCAGATTCAGGAGGTAGATTACGGAACCTTTATGAGCATGATCGAGGAGAAGAACATCGGGCAGGTGGAGGTTCAGGAGCAGGAGAACCAGATTCTGTTTACCGATAAGGACCGTACCACGGTCTACCGGACCGGCATGATGCCGGATCTGGATCTTACCCAGCGTCTTTACGATGCCGGCGCCTCCTTTTCCGGCGAAATCATACAGCAGACAGATCCTCTCTTTTCCTTTCTGCTGAGCTGGATTCTTCCTATTATAATCTTTGTGGCCATCGGGCAGTATATCTCCCGGAAGTTGATGAAAAATGCCGGCGGCCCCAACGCAATGATGTTTGGCATGGGAAAAAGCAACGCCAAGGTGTATGTAAAATCCTCAGAGGGCATTAAGTTCGAGGATGTGGCCGGGGAGGACGAGGCAAAAGAAAACCTTTCAGAAATCGTGGATTACCTCCACAACCCCGGAAAATACCGGGATATAGGAGCCACCATGCCGAAAGGCATCCTTCTGGTAGGCCCTCCCGGAACCGGTAAAACCATGCTGGCAAAGGCCGTCGCTGGAGAAGCAAACGTTCCCTTCTTCTCCATGTCCGGTTCTGAGTTTGTCGAAATGTTCGTGGGCATGGGCGCCTCCAAGGTTCGTGATCTCTTCAGGCAGGCTAAGGAAAAAGCTCCCTGTATCGTGTTTATCGATGAGATCGATGCCATCGGTCAGAAGAGAGACAGCCGCATCGGAGGGAACGATGAGAGGGAGCAGACCCTGAACCAGCTTCTGACCGAGATGGACGGCTTTGAAGAAAACACCGGCGTCATTATTCTGGCAGCCACAAACCGGCCGGAAACCCTTGACCCGGCCTTGACAAGACCGGGACGGTTTGACCGCCGCGTGCCGGTGGAGCTTCCTGATTTGAAGGGCAGGGAAGAAATCCTGAAGGTTCACGCAAAGAAAATAAAGCTGGATCAGAATGTTGATTTTGAAAAAGTCGCCCGCATGGCCTCAGGTGCCTCCGGCGCCGAGCTTGCCAATATCATCAATGAGGCCGCGCTCCGGGCAGTGCGCAGTTCCCGAAGCCGCGTTACCCAGGCGGATCTGGAGGAAAGCATCGAGGTGGTAATCGCGGGCTATCAGAAGAAAAATGCCATTTTGACTGACCAGGAGAAGAAAATCGTTGCCTACCACGAAGTGGGCCATGCCCTGGTGGCGGCCAAGCAGACCCATTCAGCTCCTGTTCAGAAAATTACCATCGTTCCCCGTACCTCCGGCACTCTCGGCTATACCATGCAGGTAGAGGAAGGGAACCACTATCTTATGAGCCAGGAAGAGCTTGAAAACAAAATCGCCACGCTTACGGGAGGGCGGGCTGCTGAAGAGCTGATTTTCGCTTCTGCCTCCACCGGCGCCTCCAATGATATTGAGCAGGCCACGAAGTTGGCCAGAGCCATGATTACCCGGTACGGAATGAACGAGGACTTCGATATGGTTGCCCTGGAGACGGTAAATAACCAGTATCTGGGCGGGGATACCTCCCTGGCCTGCTCCGCGGAGACACAGACAGAGATCGACAAACAGGTAATAGCCCTTGTAAAGAAGCAGCACGCAAAGGCCGCTGCCATCTTATTGGAGAATCGGAATAAGCTGGATGAGCTGGCTCAGTATCTGTATGAAAAGGAAACTATCACCGGCGAAGAATTTATAAATATACTGGAACGGTAAAACATAAAAAACCTCCCGCAAGGGAGGTTCAGCCTGTCGAAAAAGGTCACCTTTTGGTGGCCTTTTTTCTCGTATTGAGAGAGAAAATGCGGTATAATGGTGTAGGGTGATAAAAATGCTGGTAAAGAACGCAGAAAATCGAGAGCAGCTGGAATTTGT
>DVGK01000080.1 GCA_018712785.1 Candidatus Choladousia intestinavium
GGAAAGCGGGTGAGGAACATGAATAAGACGAAAAAGCGTAGAGGCAAGAATCGCGATCGGGGTCCCTGAGCGGTTCAGGAACATCGCCATCTGTACAATCGAGGTACTTATGTTCCGTGGCATCCCGGTTATAAAAATGTCTGCTCCAGTAAGGGACGGGACTGAGATGTGGGGGCTGATCGGACTTACATGGAAGGTGTGGACACGAAAGCGAGACGCCTGAATATAGACTGTTTTTGACCTCATTTAGCATTATACTGCTCTGCTTGCATGACAAAGCGAGATCATGACAGTCCAGGAGAGCATTAACATGTAGACCACCAGCTTGTGTATAAGAATGATGGGGATAGACGGATGCCGGTTTCATATTTCCACGCCAAAGACGGATGCGGGCGTCCGTATAATTCCCATGAGGCAGGAAGTACAGAGAGCCTTTGAGGAACAGAAAAGGATCAACTTTCTATTGGCAAAAGATAAGAGCGTGGAAGTGGACGGGTATTCGGATTCGTTTTCAATGCGAAATCCGGCAGGCCGCTCATGCCTAGTGCGGTCAATAATGTGCTGTATAATATCATCGATGCCTATAACAAAGTGGAATCCCAAAAGGCAAAGGAAGCGGACAGGAAAGAAGCGTTACTCCCGAAAATTTCCGCCCATGTGCTGCGGCATACCGCCTGCATAAGAATGGCAGAGTGCCATAGGGATATGAAAGCGTTACAGTACATCATGGGACACGCGCATTTCGATGTGACCATGGAAGTGTATAACCACTTAGGCGATAGGGCGAGGATTGAAAAGGAAGTGGCGAAGCTGGACGGTATGGTGGTGAACTTCTGACATCAGAAAAGAAAAAAATGGTGTTAAAATGGTGTCAAACAGGAAAATAAAGTAGAGAATTAGGAAGAAGATAGGCTGTGAAGCCCGTAAAATCAAGGAAAATCGGGACTTCACAATTTTTTCACAAAATAATTAGCACTCACCTCTTGACAGCGCTAACAACAAGTGTTATAGTACGCATAGAACAAAGGAGAAGAGATAAGAGGAGATGAAAAGAGATCTCCGCAAGACTTATCTTAGAATCCCAAGTTCCGGATTGAGCGCAACGAAAATAAATATAGATAGCAAGAAAAGGAGAGATGACCTATGTTGATGCCTAGTATTTTTGGAGAAAGCTTATTAGATCGCTTTTTTGATGAACCCTTTGGAGGTTTTTATGGAAGCACAGAAATGATGAAGACAGACATTAAGGATACAGATAATGGTTATGAGCTGACCATGAACGTACCTGGTGTAAAGAAGGAAGACGTAAAGGCAGAGCTGAAGGATGGTTACCTCACCGTGAATGTTTCTTCGAATTCCGGCAGGGATGAGAAGGATGAAAATGGCAAGTACATCCGCAGGGAACGTTACAGTGGTTCCTGCAGCAGGAGCTTCTATGTAGGAGACGCGGTAACCCAGGAGGATATCAAGGCGAAGTTTGAAGATGGTACTCTGAAGCTGACGATTCCGAAGAAAGAAGCGAAGCCTGCCGTTGAGGAGAAGAAATACATTTCCATTGAGGGCTGAGGAAGCTTGAATCCTTCTTCTTCCGCCGGCTTCGGCGGAAGAAGATAAAAATAGATACAGTGTTCGATGTATAGATAAGAGCTTTATATGAAGAAAAGGAGAGATGACTTATGTTGATGCCCAGTATTTTTGGAGAAGATTTATTTGATGATTTTATGAGAGATTTTCCGTTTAACGATAGAGATATGAAGAGAATGGAAAGAAAGCTGTACGGCCATCATGGCAAGAACATGATGAAGACCGATATAAAGGAAATGGATAACGGCTATGAGCTGGAGATGGATCTTCCGGGATTTACGAAGGATGAGGTAAAGGCTTCTTTGGAGAACGGATATCTGACTATTTCAGCGGCTAAGGGTCTGGATCAGGATGAGAAGGAGAAGAAGACCGGCAAGTATATCCGCAGGGAGCGGTATGCGGGCGCCTGCCAGAGAACCTTTTATGTAGGAGAGGATGTAGCTCAGGAGGATATCAAAGCTGAATTTAAGCATGGTATTTTGAAGCTGTTTATTCCGAAGAAAGAAGCGAAACCGGCAGTAGAAGATAAGAATTATATTTCTATTGAGTGATAGTAAAGACGGATTTTCAACAAGGGTTGATGGATTAGAATGAAATGTCAGAACCCGCGTAAGCGGGTTCTGGATTCAAACAAAATATAAATGGCAGAAGGGCCGGATGCGCGAAGGCGCATCGCCTGGTTCTGCTTTATACATATAGCAGGGAAGAGATGTTCTTTCCTGCCTTTTTGCGTGTCGGGATAAAATGAGCTTTAAGGAATGTGCCGGGAGTCGGCTACTTTCCTTTGTTGCCAAAGTGGGGTCCGTATTCCGTGGAGGTTATCTGCGTATTCGGCCAGATCGCCGGCTATTTTCCCTTGTTGTCAAAGTGGAGGCCGTCCCAGTAGATACATTCGTTTACGATGGTTTCCGGCATAAGCTCCACTCCCTCCAGGGCCCATTTTTTGTATTCCTCAAAGCCTACCCGGTCGATGATATAGCCGATGTGTTCTTTCCCGCCGGGAGCGTTTGGGGAAATGTATTCCTTTACGAATTTGTAGGTGTTCAGAATAATTTTGATAATATTTTCCTCATCTGCCCACACCAGGAAATCCTTTCCCAGCCGCGGGTTTTTCTTTCCGGTTCTGCCCATAAGGGTAAGCTTGTAATATTTCTTCCTGCTTCTTGTCAGAGCTCTGGTGGGGCACTTGGTGACGCATACGCCGCAGCCGATGCATTTTTCCGTATCCCGGATGATTTTATAATTTTCCATCCGCAGGGCGTCTACGGAGAGAGAGCGGCAGCCCTTGATGCAGGCCTGGCAGCTGACGCAGCGGGAGGGATCGTACTGGGGCATAGTCATGCCGATGATTCCAAAATCGTGCATCCGCACCTTGGCGCAGTCATTGGAACAGCCGGTGCAGGCGATTTTAAAGTGCAGGTCGTTGGGGAACACTTCTTTTTCAATGCGCTTTGCCAGCTGAGCTGTGTTATAGTTGGCAAAGGGACAGACATTATTTCCGATGCAGGCGCTGATGTTTCTGGTGCCGGAGGCCGGATAGCCGGTGCCGGGGTCTGTCTGGTTGATTTCCAGCATTTCTATGATGGGCTGGAGCTTTTGGTTGATTTCCTCCATATCCTCCAGGCGGATGCCTTCAATTTCAAAGCCCTGCCGGGTGGTAAGGTGGACAATGCCGTTCCCGTAGGTCTGGGCGATTTCCTGTACCATACCCAGGATTTCCGCATTCAGATATCCGCCGGGAACCCGGATACGGGAGGCGCCCATGCCACGAACCTTGGAGACCCGGAAAGCATTCTTTTTCAGTTTTTTTGTATTAAAATCCATTCCCATAACTGTGTCCCCCTTAATCTATGAGATTTTTCCCTTCTGTATAGTTAAATACCGGTCCGTCCAGGCAGATGTAGGTGCTGCCGATCTTACAGTGGCCGCATTTGCCAAGACCGCAGCACATTTTCCGCTCATGGGAGATCCAGATCTGCTCTTCTTTGATGCCCAGCTTCAGCATTTCCAGAGTGGAGAAACGGATCATTACAGGCGGACCCACGCAGATGAACACGGCGTTTTCGGAATTTTGAAACTTAAGATCCGGTATGTATTTGGTCACCATGCCTACAGGACCGTCGTAGTCTTCCGGCGCGCTGTCCACTGTAAGAGTCACGGGAAACTGCTGCTTCCAGAAAGCGAAATCCTCCTTAAAAAGCACGTCCTTTGGCGTCTTAAAGCCCGCGATCAGGGTGAAGCTTACACATTCTTCCATATGCCGGGCAAAATAATCCACGATTCCCTTTACCGGAGAAAGACCGGTTCCGCCGGCTACTACTACGATTTCCTTCCCTTTGTAATTTTCCAGGTCAAAGCCGTTGCCGTAGGGACCGCGGATGAACAGACTGTCCCCGGCATAATTTTCAAAAATTTCATTGGTAACCTTGCCGACACGGCGGATGGTAAAGTCAATGGTGCCGTGGCCTATGCCGCTGACAGAGATAGGGGCTTCCCCGTATTTGGGAAGAGATACCTCAAAGAACTGTCCCGGCTTAACCGGCCCTTCATATACCATCCGGAAGGTGTACTCCAGATCTGTATGCCGGATAACCTCCTTGATTTCCGATAACTGAGGAATGTATTCATTCTTCATGGGCTTCTTCCTCCTTTGCCAAGCGGTTGATACAGTTTGAATATGAGATGTACTCCGGACAGACATCATCGCATCGCCCGCATCCCACGCACATGGGATAGCCGAAGCGTTTTTCGTAATCATAAATTTTGTGCATGACCTTAAAGCGGAAGCGGTCTCCCTGGGTTTTCCGGAAGGAAATGCCGCCGGCCATATCCGTATATCCGTCTACCTGGCAGGAAGCCCAGACTCTGCGCCGCTCTCCTGCTTTCTCATTGTCCCGGTAGAAAATATCCTGCATGGTAAAGCAGGTGCAGGTAGGACAGACGAAGTTGCATCGCCCGCATCCGATACAGCGGCTGCCGTATTCCTCCCAGATTTTCTTATTGAAGCTTTCATTGGAAAGCTTTTTAGGAAGCGTTACCTTTTCGCGGTTTTCAGCTGCATAGTCGGGAGAGACGGCAGCCTCCGCCCCGCCGGCCTCCTTTATATAAGCTTCCAGTTCACTGCAGGGACAGTCCGCGTACAGAGTTTCGCCGGACAGTTTCAGATAAGCGTCATAATTTTCTGCCCGGTTCGTACCCATACTGACACAAAAACCGGAAGTGCAGGTGGAGGGACAGCCCATGAGGATGAATTTTGCCCGTTTCCGGAGCCTGGCGTAATAAAAATCCTCATATCCGTTTTTCAGATAAATCTCATCCAGACGCTTCACTCCATAAAGATCGCAGGAACGAAGGAAGATCAGAAGATCTTTCCTGGGACCCTTTGGAACCGTGGTTTCATCCTCTGTGAAGTAAAAGAGTGTTTCATTGACGGGAAGAAGCGCCTCTTTAAAAGAATAATCGGACTTTGCTTCCCAGGCTATCTCATATGGCGATGAGACTTTTTCATAGCGGATTACATCTGTGTCAGAGAAACAGCCGTCCCCCTTCTTTACGACCGGTGCGTACAGGTCATATCTGGCGGTTAGTTCTCTGAACAGCTGCTCCGCCTGCGGCTTTGATAATTGATATCCCATAGCGGCTCCTTTCATGCTGCTGTTTATCATTTACGGCAATAGAAAATCCGCGGAGCGTGCTTTCTATTGTCCTTAAGGCTGGAAATATTTTAACAGATAAAAAGACAGGGTTCTGTGAGAATCCTCACGGAATCCTGCCGTATTTTGCGATTTAAAGCAGCTGTATGGATTTTTCAGATAGGATATTTACGGCAATTCACCTTGTGCCTGCATGGAGATTTGACTATGAGCCGGACTTGTAAAACTGGGACATCCGGTCCGGGTCTGTAATGATGATTCGTTTCTGCCGCATAGTAATCAGCTGCAGGGCTGCCAGAGATTTGCAGGCGCGGGAAGCCGTCTCCCGTGGAACACCCAGAAGATCTGCCAGAAAGGTGATGGACAGATTTAAGTCGATTTCGATCCCTTCCTCTGTCTTCCGGCCGAAATCCCGTGCCAGCTTCCAGAGCTTGGCCGCCAGTTTTCTCTCCAGATAAATGTTTCCTCTGGTATTTTTCAGCTGATGGCCCATCCGCCAGATCTTTTTCTCCTGAGCGGCAATCACAGCCTTTGTAAGAGAAAAATCCTTTTCCATTTCCCGCAGAAAGAGGCCGGAGGGAATTTCCAGAATCCTGCTTTTCTCAATAGCTTCGCAGAACAGAGAGGATTCATGGATATTCAGAACGTGATCATTTAAAAGCTCTCCCTGCCCCAGCACAAAAATGATTTTCCGGCTGCCGCTGTGGGTTACATTGTAGAGAATGGATTTTCCCTGAAGCTGAAAGCAGATCTTCTTTACAGGCTCCTTTGCCCGGTAAATCATCTTTCCCCGGTCATATCCGGAAATTCTGGAGGCTGCGGCCAGACGGCTGCAGGTATCCTGACTGACGGAATCAAAAAAAGGGATTTGGGATATGGGAATATTTTTTTCCATAGTAACCTCCGGATGTTTCGGTGTCCGCGCTTCGCTTGCATTCGCTAAGTGTCCAGGTATGCGTTCTCACTAAGCTCATGCTGCGCTTTGCTCGCATTCGCTAAGTGTTCACAGTATACCACATTTGGTTTGTGGAAAAAAGATGCAGGACACCGAAATACAGGATGATAATATACATACCAGAAAGGCTTCCTCAGAATCTACAGTTTTTTGGACAGTCCTTTCAGATAGGCGATGGCCAGCCTGCGGTCTTCCTCCGGAAGAGCGCTGAACAGGGACAGACACAGACGCTGCTCGTCTGTTAATCCCTCAAGGCCGGATTTTGAATCAAAGAATTCGGCAAGGGTTATGCCGAAGCCGTCGCACAGTTTCTGGAGGGTGGAGAGGGAGGGCATATTGTTTTTGTTCAGCATGGTGTGAAGCGTAGAGTAGGCGATTCCAGAGGCCTTGGCCAGCTGGTAGAAAGACCAGTTCCTTTCCAGGCAGAGCTCCCGGATGCGGTCCAGAGCGTTAAAGTTGTCCATGATTCGCAGTTCCCCCTTTCAGTTTCTATCATAAAGGAAGCTCTGTTATTTTAACAGAGAACAAAAAACGTTATAATTATATCATAAAAACGCTTCAATAAATTCGTTGCATGACAGACGTATAAGCGATATAATGAAGGCAAATTTTAGCTTCTTTGATTCTGTTATGTGATAAATCCATTAGGCTTGGAGTTGATTTCAAATGAAGGAGGCTTAAATGAAAAAGAAAGAGGAAGAGTTGTGGATCAGGGCCTTAAAAGACGATGGCAAAGCATTCCGGAAGCTGGGAAAGAGGTTTCTGGAACAGGGAAGAAAGGAGCTTGCCGGACTGTGTCTGCAGAAGGCAATCGAAAGAGGGGATGAAAAAAGCTTTTTCCTTTATCACCTTCATTTCTTTTCCGGAGATCAGCCGGTGGATGACTGCTCCTACCGGGAAATGCTGGAAGAATATAAGCAGACCCAGGATAAAAAGCTGCGGAGACAGCTGAAGAAGTACCTGGAGATACATAAAGGGCAGGGACAGGAGGAAGAATCCCTCCTTTGAGCGGAAGGCTTATGAAAAACAGAAGGCAGAAAACTTTGGGAAGGGGGAGTCGGCGATGGGCCGGAAGATTTATTTTTACGGACTGCGGACGGAAGAGTTTATTCATCCAAAGGAAGCGGAGGCCAAGAAGACGCTGCTGGGATCCAAAGGCTACCAGAAAATGGTTGCTGCTTTAAGCAAAGCCGCGGATGTCTATAATTTTACAAAAAAAGAGGGAGAATTTACCCTTCTGTCCCGGCAGACGGCCCCCGGACTTTTCAGGATTCTGGAGGATACATGCCGGATTTTAGATATGGGGCAGGTGCCGGATCTCTACATGATCCACTCCTATTCCCAGCTTCTGCTCCCCTGCGGAACCGGGCAAGACTGCTATCTGGTGATTTCGGATTATATCAGTAAAGCGGCGGATGAAGAGATGCTCTATTATCTGTTCGGAAACGCCATGACCATGATTAAGGCCGGACATGTGGAGATCACAACTCTGACCTCCTATATGACCGATAACATCTGGCTTGCGGCGCCTCAGCTGGCGGTAAAAAGCTACCTGCATAAAGCGGATGTCACCTCAGACCGGGGCGGCCTTCTGGCCTGCCAGTCATTCAGGGCGGCGGCCCGCTGCCACTTTCTAGAACTGGGCCTTCCGGCCGGTGAAACAGCAAAGCTGTTTCACAGCGATGAAGAGGCAGCGCTTTATGTGGAGAGATATCTCCGGGAGGTCCGCCGGGTCAATGAAAAGGATCCTCTGCTTACAAAGGTATCTGAAAAATGGATGGATATCAATCAGATAGAAGGAGCTCCAAACAGGATGCTTTATGAGCTGTATCAGTGGTATAAAGAAGGCTATCCCCGGCTGCTTCGGAAGTACGCGGGGGCGGATAAAAATAAGGGGCGGTACAGAATATGATTGGTCTGAACGATTATCTTCACCCGAAGGACAGACAGCTGTTCGGACAGCTTCTGGAACAGAAGGCGGTGACACGGCTGTTTGACTGGTGCCGGAGGAACTGTCTGGATGAGGCTTACCAGTACGCGTATCAAGCATCCTGCCTGAGGATTACGGAAAAAACGCTCCCTTCTGTCTACAGGATCATAGAGAAAGCGTGCCGGGAGTTCGGAGTGAAAATTCCAAAATGCTATCTCTCCCATAATTATGACAGAAAAGCAGAGCTGGCGGGGATTTTTGAGCCGATTCTGATTTTTTCAGAAGAATATATAGACCGGGCGGGATCGGAACGTCTTTACGGGACAGTGGCCGGACAGGCGGCGGGAATTGCCGCCGGCCATTACAGGGGACTGGGCCTGGAGTGGATCTTTGAAGTCTGTGCCGATCTGCTTCCGGTTCCCCAGGCCGGGCTGACGGCTGTGAAAGCGCTGCTCAATGACTGGAAGCGCTGCCGATGGTTTACCTGCGACCGGGCCTTTTTCCTGGCTACGAAAAATTATTCTCTGACATTGGAAAGTCTTTTTGATCTGAATGTGCCGGAAGAGATTCTTTCACGGTTCCGGCTGGGAACAGGCCGGGACGGTTACCAAAGGCAGCTCTTAAGATACAAGGAGGCTTCGGCCCCAGCGGAGATCGCGGGAATGATTCAGTCCCTTCAGACGGATACAGCCTGGATACCGGAAAGGTATACAGAGCTTCAGGCTTTCTGCAGCTCCCGGCTGGAGGGAGGTTAGGAGATTTTATGCGAGAACTGGATTACAGACATCCCAGGGAGGAAGAGAAGCTGCACAGGCTGCTGAAAAGCCCTGTGATTCAGGCGGTCCTGGGAGCTTATCAGGAAATACGGGCAGGCACGTCAGAATTCGCCCGGCTGCGGAACCGGAATTTTTTAGTGACTGAATCCAGCAGCCCGGTTCTTTACAGGCTGTACCGGCAGGCCAGAAGGAGGGTGGGCGTAACAGAGCCGATCCCCCTTTATCTGGAATTCGATTACGGATACACGGCACGGGCGGAAGGCACGGACGGAAACTGCGCCCTCCTTCTGTCCGGCAGATGTCTGGAGGAGATGGACAGCCAGGAGCTTCTGGCCCTTCTTGGAAGCCAGCTGGCCCATATCCGTTTTGGACACGTAAAGTATCTGCAGGTAAGCGAGCTTCTGGATCAGCTGCTGAGAAACATCCCCTTTGTGGGAGGAGCGGCGGGAAAGACGGCAGGCGCTCTGCTTCTGGACTGGAAACAGTGCGCCCAGATGACAGCGGACCGGGGCGGCGCGGTGGCGGCAGGCAGCGCGGATGCTGTATGCAGGATGCTGCAGCGCAGGATGGGAGGCAGCCTGAAAAATCCCGGGGCTGATCTCACGGGAGGAGAAGCGCTTTATGACGGCGTCTGCACCGTGGAGGGAACGGCAGCCGGACTGGTGATGCAGAATGTGCTGCGCCAGGTGGACGTGCCCTTTGGCAGCAGGCGGATCCTCCATCTGCAGAAGTGGGCCCACAGCCAATGGTGCAGGCAGAATCTTCCGCATATTTATTATGGAAGCCGCCGGGGAACGGAGTATGATACGAATACTTCCGGAGAGGAAGATTTCCGGCAGTCGGTTCTCTGCAGTAAGACAGAACCGGAAAAGTCGCTGTTCCTGCTGCATGGGGCAGCCGGAAAGGGCTGGGAGCCGGCCATGACCAGGCTGGGGCTCTGCTACCTGAAGGGCCAGAATGGTCTGCCCCGCAGGATGGATACAGGAGTGGACTATATCCGGAGAGCTGCCCTGAAAGGAGACCCGGACGGCCAGTACATTCTTGGCCGGCTGTACCGGCAGGGGGCAGGAAGAGAGCTGGAGAGGAATCCGCAGATGGGGGAATGGCTTCTGCGGACGGCCTTTGGCCAGGGCCAGATGAACGCCGCCGCAGAGCTGGAGACAGCGCCCCTTCAGGTGTACTGTATTCCATCAGAGAAGCTGAAGCGTCTGTTTGAATATGCGGGGGGCTGCAGGCCTGTATCGGAGGAGGCCCGGGAAAAGCTCCGGAAATGGCTGTGGATTCCCAGACAGGATGTAATCTGCGCGGCAGAGACCCAGGAGGATGCGGATGAAAATCCCCAGGCCATTGCGCTCTGCGATACTGGGATCTATTTAAGAAAAAGAGGAGAGATGCCCGGGTGGATTACCTGGAAGCTTTTTCTGACAGAGAATCCGCAGATCACAGTACATTCCGGGCTGCTGGAGCTGACCTTAAAGGGAAGGCACGTATGGAACAGCCAAAGAGCAGGAGATCCGGCTCAGATTGTCCAGAAGCTGGCAGCAGCCGCGAAAGCCTGCAGGAGGGGAGGAATTTAGATGAAGAAAATAATCGCGGCAGGCGCCGCTGTGGGAACAGCCCTTGCTCTCTATGTACAGAAGAATAAGGGACGAAGAGAAAAAAAAGCGGCGGAAATGCCGGGAGAGAGAAGAGAGAATCAGAGGCGGAAGAAGCTTTCCGCGATGATTGAAGGACAGAAAAATCTGGAATATATAGACCGCGCCTGGCTGCGGAGCTGGTTCATAGAAAACGCAGGGATCTCTGCGGAGGAGAAGGTTCTGGTGATTGCCAGGGCTTATGAAGACGTTCTAAATTCTCTTGGCTATACAGCGGATATAAAGCTTGAGAGAGAATCCTATCTTCTGGTAAAGGTGATAGAGAGAATTACAGGGAGAATGGAGGCGGACCTGCTGATAAATTTTGCCGCCATGGAGCCGGAGCTGGAAGAAATGCTAAGGCAGGGAGGCGGGCTGCTTAAAGTAACCGGAGAGGGCTCCGGAAAATACAGATACAGGGTGAATGAGGTTGAGATTCTGGATCGGGCAGCTCTGAAAGAGGAAGTGGAAAAGAGTCTGGAACGCAGACAGGGCAGTTCTCCGGGACAGACAGAGAGATTCTGAGGGGGGAGACGAGGATGGAGATTTATCAGATCGTACTGATTGTCATAGCTGTGATCGCCGGCGCCTGCGGGGCCTTTTATACCTTTCTGAAGGTTCAGGAAAAGAAGGGGGAGGCCAGAAGGCAGATCAAGGTCAGCCGGATTCCGGAGCTGACTCTGGAGTATATAAAGGACTGGGTCAAAGTGGAGATCGGAAACAGCGGACAGAAAAGCGCCGGGATTATGCTGGCTGACCGGGCAAAGTTTATGGAAGAAAGCATGATTCCGGATGAGCTGAAAAAAGACCGGGAACATCTCCTGGTCCTGGCTGCCAGAGAGAAGGAACAGATTTACAAGATCCGGCTGATTCATTTTGAGACGATGGATGACAGGCTGGCGCGTATGCTTGAAGAGTCAGACGGCGTATTCAATATTCGGAATTAACGGAAAAGGAGGATGGGAAAATGTCAGACCTTTATGACGCATGGGAGCAGGAGGATTTCCGGACATCCCCGGAACAGGATGTGCGCAGAGACACGGTCTTTGACGCGGTGAAGCGGATGCTGTGGAAAACCCTGGCCGTTCAGGAGACGAAAAAGGAGGTTTTTACCCTCCGGGAAGCAAGAGAGCTGTTTGACAGAATGCTGGCCAGACGGCCCATTGAGGAACAGATGGAGGACACCTGCGCCCTTTCAGTGGAACGGGAAAACGGAGGGTATCTTATCAAATTGATTCTGATGGATAAAAACAGAAATTTTGTCAGGATGACGACAAAATCCTACTATGGATATGTCCTGACAGCGAAACACATTGACGAGATGCTGGGCCGCTATATGAACGGACAGACCGTGCGGATCCTGCCAAATCCAAACAGATAAGGGGGAATCAAAATGTTAGTTGCTCTTTTTACAGCGATCCTGGCAGGTGCTCTCGCGTATGCCGTCATATCCATCGCGCTGCTGACTCTTAGCTGGCTGAAAAACAGGATTGTGGAACGGCTGAAGAAGGCACCGGTGGGAATCACAACGGAGGCTGTTATCTCTGTTCAGGAAATTCTGGATCAGGCGCCGGAAATCAGCATTGACAATTTCGGCCCCAATATCAAAGAGGAAGATTTCCTGATTATGGGAATTAAGAAAGACGGGGAGATCGACCGGGATATAGACATTATCCGGGCGAAAGAAGTAACGGATGATGTGAAAGCAACCATGAAAAAGTGCGGAGGAGCTGCGAAAATCTCCGTGTAATGGAGGAAAATATGACAAAACTGGTAGTCTATCTGTGCAGTTTTTCCGTGTCCGGGCTGAATGACAGGGCGCGAAGAGATATCATTTCCGTGATCGGATCTGATTTCTGCAAATGCTACGGAGTATCCGGGACAGAGGTAAAGGTGGAGCTGAAGGACGGGGAATCGGATAAATGGGATCTGGCAGTCGCCTATGACTCCCTGCCCGGGGTGACGGACGCGGTTTCCACCAGACTGAATCAGTTCAGGGATCTGGCGGCGGATGATCTTTTTGCGGTTCTTCCTTCCTCACTGGGATATGGGGGCCGGGTGACTGTGCGCAATATCAGCAGCATCCTGGGGGCAGGGACAGAGAAAGCCGGCAGCCGCGAAGAGACGGAAAGAGAGGAAGACGAGGAAGAGGATCCTGGCTCATCCTATGAAAAAATGGCCAGGCAGTTCCAGGCGGAAACACCGAGATTTTCCTTTGATCAGCTGGTGCTGGAAGAGGATGTGAAGGAGCGTATGCTGGAGGCGGTCAGCATTCTGGAGAACCGGGAAATCCTGTTTGAAGAGTGGAACCTGAAATCAATTATGAGCCCTTCCGTCCTCCTGAACCTGTACGGAGAGCCGGGTACAGGAAAATCCATGGCCGCGGAGGCTCTGGCGGACCGGCTGGGCAAGAAAATCATCCGCACCGCCTACGCGGATATTGAAAGTAAATACCATGGGGAGGGACCCAAGAGGCTGAAGGCGATTTTTCTGGCGGCCAGGCAGCAGGACGCGGTGCTTTTCATAGACGAGGCGGATTCCATGCTGTCCGCCCGCCTTACCAACGTCAGCGACGGTTCGGCCCAGGCGATTAATTCCATGCGCAGCCAGCTGCTGATCAGCCTGGAGAATCACGATGGAATCGTGGTTTTCGCCACCAACCTGATTGAAAATTATGACAGAGCTTTTCTTACCCGGCTGATCTGCTTAGAGCTGCGGCGGCCGGGCCGGGACGCCAGGAAGAAGATCTGGTTCAACCACCTTTATCCCAGAGGAGACGATGAGAAAACCCTGCGCATCCCCCTGGCAGAGGATATTGATCTGGAAGCCCTCAGCGCCTTTGATTTCTGCGGCCGGGATATACGGAACGCGGTGAAGCAGGCCTGCATTGCCACAGTGATGAAAGGAAAGCCGAAGGTGGACCAGACAGAACTGACGGCGGCCTGTCAGCGGACGGAGATGGATCTGAAAAGGGTTGCCGCGGCCGCGGGAAGGAACAGAGCGTTTCGGCCGGAGGCCGTATCTGAGGCGGAGCGGGCCAGGCTTATAAAGGACGCGGCGAAAATCCTGAAGGAAAAAGAAACAGCGAACGGATGGAAATAATACCGGAGCACGCAGAGAGGGGAGAAGACAGCAGATGGAAAGAAACTGCGGAAAAGAAGACGGGGAAAGAGGCATGCGCCTGGACCGAAGGGTAAAATACAGAAAATACGGAGAGTATACGTATCTGCGGAACACGGCCCTTCACAGAGAGTATCTGATGAACGACACAGCCTTTGACCTGCTGCGGATTCTGTCGGAATATCCGGGCTGTACAGAGGAAAGGCTTTTCGAGGAGCTGGAGAAGCAGTATGAAGCAGAGGATGAAGAGACCTTCCGCCGGGAGATTCTGGAATTTTTAAGAGAGCTGGAGGCGGAGAAGATTCTCCTTGGGGAACCGGAAGAGGAGAATTCTGTACAGGAGGACGCGGCAGAGCGGGCGCAGGAATACTGCCTGCGGCATCATATCGTATACAGCGCCTGCCTGGAGCTGACCTACCGGTGCAATGAACGCTGTATTCACTGCTGTGTGGATGGCGGAGAGCCGAAGGGAGAGCTGTCGTTTCCTGAGTACAGGGCTCTTTTAGATGAGCTGGCGCGGATGGGCTGCATTTACCTGCTTCTCACAGGAGGGGAGCCTACTCTTTATCCGGAATTTATCCGGGTAGCAGAGTATGCCTCCGGGAAAGGCTTTCTGGTAGATATCTACACCAATGGATATTGTCTTTCCGATGAGCTGCTGCGGCGGATGATCGCCCTGGACCCCAACAGCATCTCTTTCAGTTTTTACGGAGGGGATGGGGAGAGCCACGACGCGGTTACGGGAATCCCGGGCTCGTTTGAGAAAAGTCTCCGCGCTATGATGATCTGCAAGTGCGCCGGTATCGATACGTATATCAAGAGCATTGCTCTCAGGCAAAATTTAGATAGCCTTGAAAAACTGTATCAGCTGGGAGAGCTGCTGCGGATTCCGGTGGAGATGGCCAAGAGCCTGCTGCCCACCGGGAAAGGAAGGCTCGGAGAAGAAGAACTCAGCCTTCAAAATAAGGAAGACTATATCCGGCTGCTTTCCCTGGAGGAGACTTACCGGAAAACACTGCCTCAAAGACGCGGGCGCGGCGAGAATCTGACGCTTTGCACAGCGGGACAGAGCGTCCTGTCAGTGGATCCGTACGGAAATGTGTTTCCCTGCAATTCTCTGCCGATTTCTCTTGGAAACATAAGGGAAGAAAGCCTTGGCGCCATCTGGGAAAAAGCCCCCCAAATCCTGCGGGAGAGGCTTCCGGCAGGCTATCTGAAGACAGAGTGCCGGGAATGTATAAGCAGGGAATACTGCCAGGCCTGCCCCGGGACCATGATAACTCCGGAGGGGGATTTTGAACGAAAAGATCACGTCTGCCTTTTAGCTGAGGCAGCGTATCAATATAGAGAAGGAAAGGAGGGGATAGGATGAAAAAGACTTACAAAAAGCCGAAAATTCTCGCGGCGCGGACAAAGAACGCAGGGACCAGCGCCTGCGGCAGATCCTTCAGCGCCGGCTGCGGCAAGCTGGTTCTTCAAATGTAAATGAAATGCGGAACGTTCCGGTTCGCGCCGCGCTCAGAAACAGGGCCGCGCGAACCGGAACCACAGCAGGCACGAGTATGAGAAGCGGAGGAATGAGATGAAATCATTAGAGGATCTTGTTTACAATATGATTGACAGCAAGGCAAAGACCAACGTTGCCATGCAGGGAGCTTCCGGTCTGCTGGGATGGCCCTTCACCATAGCGGCGGACGTGGGGGTTGTGTTTACCCATTACGGCCCCATGCTGAACGACATCCGGACTCTGTACGGGAGGAAACCGGTGGATGCGGAGTCGATCGTTCCGATTATCCGGGGCTGCAGCACGGAGCTGCTTGCCGACCTGGTTCTGGACAAGCTTGTGGGCCAGATTCCCGTTATCGGCTTCGGGGCCAATATCATCTGCGCCAAAGCCATGAACTGGCGGCTGGGAATTCTGTTTGCCATGCTCTCCTCCAGGGGAGAGGAAATCGATGTGGAAAATGTTCAGAAAGCTGTAAAGCTGATCCGGGAAGTGTTTCCTCAGAAGTCATCCCTCCGCTTTGAAAAGCCGTCAAGAAACGACGTGCATATTCTGCTGCGGAAGGTGGCTAACGAGACGGTGGCCTCCTTTAACGAGACCATGGATTTTATGAGGAAAAAGATCGCGTCGGCGCCCACCATACGGCTTGGAGACCTGTGAGGGGAGGGAGAAACCTATGACAGAAGGACGGGACAGAAAACAGAAAAGCTGCGGGGAACTGGTAGAGAGGTTCCTCGGGGATACAAAAAATCTGCCCTGCGTCAATGGCATCTCCAGGATGCGGCCTAAATATATACAGAAGGCCAGGACTGCCTACGGCATACCGTGGACGGAGAGGATCCTGTACACCTTCCAGGCAAACCCGGCGGACAATATGCATATTACTCCGGAACAGAGATTTTATTTTACAGAAAGGGGATTTTATGGAAGGGTGGCCTCTCTGGGAGGGGGAAATCTGTTTCTGCCCTGGGAAGAATTTGTGAATGTACAGATCTCAGAACCGCCGTGGATCAAAAGACTCTCCGGAATGGTTCTCTGTTTTGGAAATACCCCGGTAGGATGTATGTGGATGGCCTGGCCCTTTAGGGAAAAAGTAAGGGAGTGGATGAATTTTTACCACTCCCTTCAAAATTATCTGAGAGAGCATATGGATGAAGAAGCAGAGGAACCTGACAGAAAAGAACCGGCGCATTCCGGGGAGATTCGTACCGGACGTGAGCATGGCGGGACAGCGCAGGGCTACGGATATTCCCAGGGCGGGATGCCCCCTGGTCAGAAGCAGATCTCCGGCGGGATACTGCCGGAGCGGGGGCGGACTCTGGACAGGATGCGCTTCGGCAGAGAACTGCGTCCGGGCCGGAAGGGTCATCTGACCATACCGGAAGGGAGGGAAGAGATCCGGGCCAGGGAATTTGAGGGCAGAAAGGATCTGGTTTCCGTGACCGTTCCCGGAACTGTAAAGCGCATTGACGTCCGGGCCTTCGCGGACTGCGTCAATCTGAGGGAAATACAGCTGCAGGAGGGCGTGCAGATCCTGGAAAATAATGTTTTTAACGGCTGCCGGGCGCTTCGGCAGGTGACTCTGCCTGCCAGCGTCAGGGAAGTCACCGGATGGACCTTTTACAGCAGCGGCCTTGCGGAGCCGGTGTACAGCCGCTCGGGAGAGATTCTGGTCTACTGTCCGGAGGAGGCTGCCGGGGAGTTCTATACGGTGCCGGAGGGAGTAAAGGAGATCGGGACGCAGGCCTTTTACTATCAGCCGAAGCTGGCCGGGGTCGCGCTTCCATCGGGACTTGAGGCAATAAGAAACAGAGCTTTTATTGAATGCGGCATCAGCCGGATGGAGCTTCCGGACAGTGTCAGACTCCTGGAGAAAGATGCCTTCCTGGGATGCCGGAACCTCACGGAAATCTGCTGGAACCGGGAGACGGACGAGCTGGATCGGGCCGTGCGCCTGTGCTGGGTAAAGGGAGACGAGTTTCTGCGCAGGAGAGCCGTTTCGTATCGCGGGCAGCCGTACTGGCGGGAAAGCTCCTTCCGGGAGACAGCCAGGAGATGCGCCCAAAAGGACGCTGCGGCAATGGAAGAGATGGCGGAATTTTTTCACAGGCAGGCGTCCGGGGAGGGCCAGAGAGAGTTTTTTGAAGCCGCGGAATGGTTCTGGAAGTTCCGGGCCTATCAGTACGGCAGTGAGAAGGCGAAAGAAGCGGTGAGAGGGTGGCTGAAGGAGCATCCGGGAGAGCGGCCCGTCTCTCTTTTCTTATCAGAGAACCTTCACGGAGGAGGGACAGGGTGCGGCCTGAATGCCCTGGGCTTTCTGTTTTTTGCGGAGGATCGGTCCTACACTCTCCGGGGAATGGATGAAAACGGAATTGTACTGGCAAGCTCTTATGAAAGCGAGGACGGCCCGGATGAGGATGGCTTCGGCATGGAAACCTATTATGACTGGTGGTACCTGGACGAATGCCTGAATCCTATTCCCGGGGCAGAACGCATCCACAGCTATTCCAACTTCGACAGAAACGCCAGCTATGGGCAGAAACTGTTTTCAGAGACATATGAGGCGGCGCTGAAAGAGCTCCGAAGGAGAGGGAAGTCATCCGGATGATGCCGCTATACAAAAAGTATATGCATATTCCCTCTGCTGTCCAGGACGATCTCAGCGTCTACCTGGTAGATCTCCCGGATCAGCCCGGAGGTCAGCACCTCCTTCGGAGTACCGGATGCTGCGATTCCGCCCTCTTTCATAACGTAAATCTTATCGCAGAAAGCCGCCGCCATATTCAGATCGTGGAGGGCGGAGATAACTGTGACCTGAAGGCTTTTTACCAGCTTCAGCAGCTTCAGCTGATACGTAATATCCAGATGGTTGGTAGGCTCGTCCAGAATTAGGGCCGGAGTCTGCTGGGCCAGGGCTCTGGCCAGGATCACCCGCTGCTGTTCTCCGCCGGAGAGAGTGGAGAAGGAGCGGTCCGCGAATTCTTCCATTTTCACGGTTTTCAGGGCCTCCTCCACGATCCGGAAGTCTTCCGCGTTATCCCGCTCCAGGGTTTTTTTGTGAGGAGAGCGGCCCATCAGCACCACCTCCCGGACACTGAAGTCGAAATTATAATAATTGTGCTGGGACACCACCGCCATCTTTTTGGCGGAGCTTTTGACGCTCATGGCCTGCAGCTCCTGTCCGTCCAGATAGACGGCGCCCTTTCCGGGTTTGAGAACTCTGTAAATACATTTCAGAAGCGTGGACTTTCCGCTGCCGTTCGGACCGATGATCCCCACGAATTCTTTTCTGCCCGCGGCCAGGGAAACCCCCTTCAGGATTTCTTTGGCGCTAAAGGAGACATGGAGATTTTCTGCCTGAATTTCCATTATCTTCCACCTCCGAATCCGTAAGACCTGCGAGCCAGCAGGTAGATGAAGCAGGGAGCGCCTATGATGGATACCAGGATTCCTATGGGAAGCTCGGCGTTCTTCAGAATAACCCGGCAGGCTACATCGCACCAGATCAGGAAGACGGCGCCCAGGAGGGCGGCCAGCGGCACCAGCCGCCGGTGGTCGGTGCCGAAAAGAATCCGGATCACGTGGGGGATAATCAGGCCTACGAAGCCGATCATACCGGCGCAGTAGACGGAAAATCCCACCATCAGAGCGGAAAGCAGCAGGTACAGGCTGCGTACCCTGTGCAGATCCGCCCCCAGGGTTACAGACACCTCGTCTCCCAGCAGCATCAGATTGAGATTCCGGAACTGACTCCAGAAAAAGAGGCCGCACAGAAGAATCACAGGCAGGATAACCTTCACCCTGGCCCAGTCCGCTCCGGAAAGACTTCCCATGGTCCAGAAGGTTACCTGAGCGGTGGCGGAATTGTCGTTTGTAATATAGAGGACGAAATTGGAGAAGGCGGAACAGACGGAGCTGACGGCCGTTCCCGCAAGGATCAGCTTGCCGGAGGTGGCTCTTCCACCCATATTCGCGATATACATGACGGCGAAGGAGGTTATCATTGCTCCGATGAAGGCCATCAGCCCTACAGAATTTCCGCCCAGGAAGCTGCCGACTCCCAGCATAATGGACAGAGTAGCCCCCAGGGTAGCTCCTGAGGAAACGCCCAGGATGTAGGGATCCGCCAGGGGATTTCTCACAATCGCCTGCATGACCACGCCGCACACAGACAGCCCCATGCCTACCCCCAGGGCCAGAAGCACTCTGGGAAGACGGATCAGCCAGACCACATCGCGGACGGGTCCCTCTTTGTAAGCGGAAAGACTGTCAAATCTAAAGACCTCATAGAGGATGACGCTGTATACATCCTTCACAGAGAGATCGGCGTTTCCGAAGGTGACGGCCCCCAGCACAGAAAGCGCCAGCGCCGCCAGCAGAACCAGCAGCGCCAGAATAAAGACAGAAGTATGAAAAAAACTTGGTCTGGCTTCAGATGCATCTCTTTTCCTCATTCTCCAAACTCCTTTAATCCTCCAGCTTCAGCTCCAGATCCGGGTACAGGCCCTGAGCGAAAGTTACCATTCCATCCTGGGTACGGGTGGCGCTTGCGTACATTTCGCTGAGCATAATGGGATATACCCTGCCGTTTGTCACAGCGTCCAGGCTCTGAAGGGCTTCATCCTCCAGGATCACATTCAGCTGATCGTTCATGACTGTCTCCGGGTCATCACCGGAATAAGGCATATAAACTACAAAAATCACATCAGGATTCGCGGCAATAATGTCTTCTTTTCCTACCTGGGAAGCGTCAGGATTCGCAAGCTGGGCTCCCAGCTGTGTCACCATATCTCCGCCCAGGCTGGCGGCGCCGTAATTTGAAATCTCATCTCCCAGAGGCTCAAGAATCAGCACGCTGGGACGCTCAGTAAGACTGGAGGTGGCCTCTGTTGTCTGGTCAATGACAGACTGGATATCCGCTATAATGGCCTCCGCTTCCTGCTGCGCATCGAAAATCATTCCTATATTCCGAAGATCCGTAATCTCATTTTCCAGGGTCCGGCTGTGGCTTTCATCGCCGGTGCTGGGTCTTGTGTTGGAGTTAATGTATACATTGCAGCCTTTTTCCGTCCAGGAGGCTACATCACCCAGGCGGTCGTCCGCCAGGATGGAGCCCCAGGAAAAGATCATATCCGGTTCCAGCATGGTTACAGTTTCCAGAGAGGGCGTGAATTCATCCAGGTAATTGGTCTGTTCAAAGGCTTCTGCCTGGTCGTCCGGAACAGCATTGTCCAGGCCGGCTGTAGCTACAAGATGGTCCTCCAGGCCCAGAGCCAGCATGGTTTCCACACATCCCTGGTATACGGCCAGAACCCTTTCCGGCGCTTTTTCATATGTGGTTTCCACTTCGTTTCCGTTCTGATCATAGGTCATAACGGTAAGGGGATATTCTGTGCTTTCAGCAGCCAGTACAGAAACCGCGCCTCCAAGAAGCAGAGAGACTCCCAGAACGGCGCCGGCTGTTTTTTTACTTTATAGGAAATTCCGAGCTTTAAAGAATCAAAAGAAAACAAGAGTTCACCGAACATATGTTAGACAAACTCTTGTTTGAGCAAAGTGATAAGACGACACGGTCTAGAAGATATAAAAACC
>DVGK01000081.1 GCA_018712785.1 Candidatus Choladousia intestinavium
TATCCATTGATTCTTATTTGCAGCAGGTGGTACGAGGATTTATCATTGGAGTGGCTGTGATCTGGGATATTTATTCCAAGAAGAAAAAGACATATAAAAAAGGCTGAACATAAGGCTGAAAAGGCTTATGGATAAATTTATTATATCATTTTAAAGGAGGGTTTTACTATGAAGAAGCTGAGAAAAGGATTGGCGCTGGTGCTGGCGTCTGCAATGACATTGTCTCTTGGTATGGGGATGACCGGAAACGCCGAGGAAGAAAAATACAGTGTCGCTCTGATTGTACGAAACGCAGGTGACAGCTTTGTTGCCCGAATTATGGATTCCTTTGAGGCAGAAGCAAAAAACTATGAGGATCTGTTCACGTTAGAAATTTTAGATGCTCAGGCGGACAGTGATAAGCAGAACAATCTGATCGAAACCTGTATAACCAAAGGCTATGATTGTATTATTGTACAGCCCAACGATGGAAATCTTCAGCTTCCCTACTGCCAGCAGGCCCTGGATGCCGGAATTAAGGTGATCACTACCAATGCCGGAATCCGGGAACTGGAAGGCGGCTCTTGGGTAGATGCGGATCCTTATGAGCAGGGGAAAGTTTTAGCTGATCTGGCGGTAGAGCAGGCACCTGAAAATGCAAGAACTGTATTTTTGTCCTGTAATCCGGGGAACCTCCATACAGAGTCCAGACTGCAGGCCTACAATGAAATCTATCTGGAGGAGCGCCCGGATGTGGAGCTTCTGGCAGAGAAGATTACAGACCGGGAGGATCAGGCTACTTTCATGGCAACAATGGAAGACTGGGTGCAGTCTTATGGAGATATTGATGTGGTGATGACGATCGGTGATGTACTTGCACTTTCCTGCTATGAGGTGGTAAAGGATAATCCGGACTATGATGATACGCTTTTCTACGGTGTAGATGGAATCCCGGAGGCTCTTCTGGCGATTAAGCAGGGACATATGACCGCAACTGTAATGCAGGATACAGATGAGATGGCCAGACTGAACCTGGATGCGGCTGCAAAACTTCTTACAGGTGAAGAAGAAGTGATCGAGGCTGAAATGGAAGCGATTCTGATTACAGAAGAGAATGTAGACGAATATCTTGACCTGTATGTAGAAAAAGGAGCTCTTACCCAGGAAGAAGTAGACGCTGTAAGGGCAGAAGCAGAATAGAAAATTAAAAAATTTTCTCCTTTTAAAGTACCCCGCGCCGCACGCTCATCAGAGCGTGCGGCATTTCTTATCTAATATTTACCAGAATTTTACCTGCCCGCTCTTTTGATTTTTACATACATCCAATAAAATTTTTTTGGTAACAGCGCCACGGCCGGGCAAAGACAAGGATGAAGAACCGGCTGCGGCGCCAAAACAAACTAATTTTGGAGGAAAAGTATATGAAAAAGAAATTGGTGGCAACTCTGCTGGCAGCGATGACAGTAATGTCTTCTATGACTGTAGGCGTACAGGCGGCAGAGACAACAGAAGCGGCAGGAGTACCCAAGTATGTATTTCTGTTCATCGGTGACGGAATGAGCTACCCCCAGATTCAGCTGACAAATTACTTCTTAAGCGCCAATGCCAACGCGGAGAACGCTGAGACAGTAACAGTAGAGGGTGAGGAGCAGACGATTCTCAGCAGCCAGAACAATTTGAATATGATGAATTTCCCGGTTGCAGGATCTGCGCAGACGTATGACAGTACCTCTTTCGCACCGGATTCCGCGTCTACCGCTACTTCCATTGCCACAGGACATAAGACCTGGAGCGGAAGCATTAATGTCAGTGAAGACTTTACGGAAGAATATGAGACGATCGCTGAGAAGCTGAAAGCGCAGAAGGATTATAAGATCGGTATTCTTTCCAGCGTAAACCTGAACCATGCGACTCCGGCAGCTTTCTATGCTCATCAGGCATCCAGAAACAGCTACTATGAGATCGGCCTTGAGCTGATTGAAAGTGATTTTGACTACTTTGCAGGAGGCGCTCTTTTAAGTCCCACAGGAAGCGAAGAGGATCAGCAGGATCTGTATGAGCTGGCTGAAGAGGCAGGCTACACAGTTGTGAAAACTCAGGCAGAGGCAGAGGCTCTTACTGCAGATTCCGGCAAGGCCATCGTCATTGACGAGCACCTGGCAGACAGCGATGCTATGTCTTATGAAGTAGACCGTCAGGAAGGAGAATGGGCCCTGGCTGATTACGTACAGAAGGGAATTGAAGTGCTGGACAATGAGACAGGCTTTTTCATGATGGTAGAAGGCGGCAAGATTGACTGGGCATGTCATGCGAATGACGCGGCATCCACGATTAAAGATACCATTGCTCTGGACAACGCTGTGGCAGAGGCTGTTGAATTCTACAATGAGCATCCCGATGAGACTCTGATTATCGTAACCGGCGACCATGAGACGGGTGGTCTGACCATCGGATATGCGGGAACAGATTACGACACATTCCTTACCAATATGAATACCCAGAAGATTTCCTATGCGAAGTTTGATTCTGATTATGTAACTGGCTATAAAGAGAACGGAACAGATTTTGAGACTGTTATGCAGGATGTGACAGAGCTCTTCGGACTTTCCGCACCTGTATCTGAGGAGGAAGCTTCCAATCAGAAGGACAGCGCGGATCTGCATCCTGAGTCAACCAATGAAGGCGCTCTGGTGATGACCCAGTATGAGTACGATCTGCTGCAGGAGGCTTATGAAACCACTATGTCCAGAACAGGAGAAGAGGAAGAGTTCGGACAGGAAGAATACATCAAATACGGCAGCTATGAGCCTCTTACCGTTACCATTACTCATATTCTGAATAATAAGAGCGGTATCAACTTTGGTTCTTATGCCCATACCGGACTGCCTGTAGAGGTTCTGGTTCAGGGTATTGGATGCGAAACCTTTGACGGATACTATGACAATACAGAAATCTTCCAGAAGCTGGCAGCTTTGACAGGAGTAGAGTAAGGGGAAAATTTGAGAATGAAGAGTGTTTTTTTCCAGAAACAGAAATCAACACTCCTGATGGTTCTTATCGGTATTATACTGATCGGCATCCTCATGGCCATACCCACTGGCTTTGAGGATGCCTTGATTTATCAGGGGTCAGAGCGGGCCATCGGCCTGGTAACAGAAGTAGATAACTCGGCAATCATTACAAGTGGGATGATTCAGTCAGGAGAGCAGTCCTGTAAAATGATCATTCAGAACGGAACCTTTAAAGGACAGGAAATTACGGGAGTAAACTTTCTGAGCGGCTCCCTGGAACAGGACAAGATTTATCAGGAAGGGGACCGGGCCTTCGTGCGCATCAGCGTCAATGGGGATGAGATATCTTCCTGTGTTATGTCGGATCACTTCAGGCTGGATAAGGAAGTGATTCTCTTTGCCGCATTTATTGTGATTCTCATCGCGGTGGCCGGAAAGAAAGGCGTTTTAGCGCTTTTTTCTTTTGTGATCACCATTTTATCAATATGGAAAATTCTGGTGCCTTCCTACCTGAGAGGCTATTCTCCGGTCTGGATCGGACTTTTGATTACAGTATTTATCACCCTGGTGATTATTTTCTTTGTCTATGGATTTGAGAGAAGGACGATTACCGCTTCCATGGGAGCTCTCCTGGGGATTCTGACCACCTGTATCCTGGGAATCTTCTTTACGGATCTGTTTAAGATTCACGGGGCCGTAATGCCGGATTCAGAGTCCCTCCTCTACAGCGGATTCCGGGATTTGGATCTGACCGCGATCTTTATGAGCAGTATTTTTATCGGGGCATCAGGAGCGATGATTGATCTGGCGGTGGATATTACGTCGGCGGTTCATGAGGTGATAGAGAAGAAACCGGATATCTCATGGAGGGAGGCATCCATCTCCGGGATGCACGTAGCCAGGGCGGCTATGGGAACTATGACAACGACCCTGCTGCTGGCGTACTCAGGAGGCTATATTACTTCCCTCATGGTTTATATGGCACAGGGAACCCCCATCGACCATATTCTGAATTATAAGTATGTGGCTTCGGAGATTCTGGATACAGTTGTGGGAAGCTTCGGGCTGGTTACAGTGGCGCCTTTTACAGCGCTGGTGGCCGGGCTGATTCTGACAAGAGGGAAAAAACACCGCGAGAACCCGGCGGAAGCAACAGAAAATCTAAAAGAAAATATGTAGCATAATCGGGCAGCGTAAGTGAGGACGCTGCCTTTTTTGCACCGGAATTTCCAGGTCTCCCGCAGATAAACCATGGTTCTTCCCATCTGTCTGAAGACATATGAATGGTTTCCAGAAATCTGATTGTCTACTACAAGAAATTGACATTTTGGTTTGGGTGATGTACTGTATATGGTATATGCGAACCCGGGAACCGCAAAACGCAAAAAAGGGCAGTGTGGCTCTCCCGGGATCTGCGGAAATCAGAATAAAAGCCGGAGGGCAGACTTCCGGCTGCTAGGAGGTCTACAGATGAATGTACGAAAACGCAGCGGGAAGGTCGTTCCCTTTGACGCTGATTTTATTTCCCGGGCCATTGCCCTGGCTTCTGCGGCGGCAGGAGAGCATGATGAAGATGCGATCCGGGAGATTACGGAGGCCGTAACCGCCAAACTGCAGGAGCGCAGGGAGGAAATCTGGGATATCGAAACCATACAGGATACGGTGGAGGAGACCCTGTTTGAAAAGCACCAGTATCAGACCGCTAAGGCTTACATCCTGTACCGGATGGAAAAAGAGAAAGAACGCCTTGCGGGAGGGCAGAAGGAGGGGCTTCTGAAGCGGGAATTTTTAAGTCCCTACAAGCATGCGCCCAATCCCATGGAACAGCTGGGAGCCTTTGTGTACACCCGCACATACTCCAGATATCTTCCGGAGCTGGGGCGCCGGGAATTCTGGTGGGAGACGGTCCGCAGAGCTGTGGAGTATAACTGTTCTCTGGCTCCCACATCCCGGGAGGAGGCGGAGAAGCTGTATGATAATGTTTACCATATGCGCCAGTTCCTTTCGGGACGGACGCTCTGGGTGGGAGGTACGCCGGTGGCGGAACAGTACCCCATGGCAAACTATAACTGCGCTTTTACCGTGATCGACAGCTTCGACGCCTACCACGATCTGTTCTACCTGCTGATGGTGGGAAGCGGCGTGGGTGTACGGGTGCTCAAGTCAGATGCCGAGAAGCTGCCGCCGGTCCGGACTGACCTGGAGATTCTTCACAAATCTTATGATCCCTGTCCTGCGGGGGACAGGCTGGAATATACGGATCTTACCTTTTCAAGAGATACCGTTACCCTGACTGTAGGGGATTCAAAGGAAGGATGGGCTCAGGCGCTGACTCATTATTTTGATCTTCTGACCAACAGCGAGTACAGAAAGATCCACCGGATGATAATTGTGTATGATTCTATCCGTCCCAGAGGAGAGCGGCTGAAGACTTTTGGAGGCACAGCCAGCGGCTACGGTTCCATGATGACCATGCTGGATAAGATTCACAAAGTGGTGGGAACGGCAGGAAAGCGGGAAGGAGAAGAGTGGACCAGGCTCCGCCCTATTGACCTTCTGGATATTGCTAATATTATAGGAGAAAATGTGGTTTCCGGCGGTGTGCGCCGTACTTCGGAAATCGGACTGATTGACGCGGAAGATGAAACGTGTATTCAGGCTAAGGGGCATTTATACCGTCAGGTAAACGGACGCTGGGAGATTGACAAAAAGATTTCCCATCGGCAGATGAGCAATAATTCCATTTATTACCGGAAGAAACCGTCCAGAGAGAAGCTTCACTGGCATCTGCAGCAGATGCGGTATTCCGGGGAGCCGGGCTGGATCAACGAGGAGGCGGGAGCTAAGAGGCGGCCTAACTTTAACGGCTGCAATCCATGCGGGGAAATTCTCCTGGACAGCCGGGGACTGTGCAATCTTACTACATTGAATGTGATGGGCTTTGTAAAGGACGGTGTCCTGGATCGGAAGGGACTGATGGAGGCCCAGCGGCTTTCTGCCCGGGCTGGCTACAGGATGACCTGCCGTGAACTGGAAATGCACGCCTGGAACGCGGTTCAGCAGAGAGACCGCCTTCTGGGGTGCTCTCTGACCGGCTGGCAGGATATGGTAAACGCTACAGATATGTCCAGGGAGGAGCAGACAGCGCTTCTGTCTGAATTGAGGGAGACCGCCCACCAGGCGGCAAAGGAAATCGCGGACCGGCTGGGGGGAAAAGAGCCCCTTCTGGTAACCACCATTAAGCCTGAAGGAACCTTGTCCCTTCTGCCGACGGTATCCAGCGGCGTTCATTATTCCCATTCTCCTTATTATATTCGCCGGGTAAGAATCAACGCCGCGGATCCTCTCTGCAAGGTATGTGAGGACCTGGGCTACCCTGTATTCCCGGAGGTGGGACAGGATCCGGAGGACCCCACAACTAAGGTGGTGGAATTTCCGGTTAAGGCCCCGGCCGGAAGGGTAAAAGGTGATGTATCCGCCGTGGAGCAGCTGGAGAATTACAAAATGTTCATGAAATATTATGTGGATCACAACTGTTCCATCACGGTTCACGTAAGAGACCATGAGTGGGACGATGTGGAGCAGTGGGTCTGGGATAACTGGGAGGACGTTGTGGCTCTGTCTTTCCTGAGCTATGATGACAGCTTTTATGAAATGATGCCTTACGAGGCGATTGAGGAGGAAGAGTATGAGCGGCGCAAAGCGGCTCTGAAGCCTTTTAATCCATCCCTGCTTTCACGATATGAGCGGGAAGAGATGGAACTGGACGCGGGAGATTCGGAGTGCGCTAACGGGGTCTGCCCGGTAAGGTAATCAGCAGTTTTGAAAAAAATTGCAAAACAGAAAAGAGACGGCCTGCAGAAAGAGGATGACGATCCTTCTGCGGGCTGTTTTTATGGTTATCGGGTAATGAGAAATTTGCAAAGGATAGTGGGTTTCGTAAGAAAAAGCAAAAAAACGCAAGATAAGATTGATTTTTTGTGCAATTAGAGTTATGATAAGAACAGTGAAAGAGTGAAAATACTAATAAAATACAAGAATAAAGAAGCTTAACTGGGTGAAATGCACAATGGTGAATTGGGGGATTGTGAAATATAGACCTGGGAGAGAGAAAAAGTGTTTTCAGAAGAGAGAAAAGAAAAAATTTTGGAATTTGTTGAACGGCGAAATGCTGTGAAAGTCTCCGAGTTAAGTGATCTGCTTCAGATTTCAGAGGTGACAGTCCGCAGAGATCTGGATGAACTTCACAATGAAAAGAAACTGGTACGAACCCACGGAGGAGCCATGGCCTTGAAGCATGACCGGTATAATCTTCCGTGTGTGGAACAGGCTGTAAGACAGATTGAAGAGAAACAGAAGATTGCCAGAAGCGCTATCCAGTACATTTCAGATAACGATGTGATTCTCATGGATGACTCGTCTACGGTGCAGGAGCTGGCGAAGCTGGTGGCAGGAGGCAGATTTGAGAATCTGACAGTGGTAACGATTTCCATACCGGTAGTGAATATTCTGCTGACCAACAAGGATATACACGTGGTAATTGTCGGAGGCGATGTGGATCCGGGGATGAATTCCGTGCTGGGAAGCATGGTACACAGGATGCTGAGTGAGATGAGCGCGGATAAGTGTTTTCTGGGCATTAACGGTGTGCAGGAGGACGGAAGCCTTTCCACCATTTGCTATGAGCAGATGATGACGAAACAGATGATCCTGGGAGCGGCCAGGCAGCGCTTTATTCTGGCTGACCATACGAAGTTCGGACACTCTGCCTTTGTGAAGGTGGAGGAAGCGTCGGGAGGAGTGGATTTCCTTATCACGGACAGGAGAATTTCGGGATTTGATTACACAGGACTTGAAAGTTCCCTGAATCTGGTGGTTGCGGAGGATGAAGAGGAAAACTGTTAAATTGGACAAAATAACTTTCAGGAAACCGTAGAGAAAGAAAGTTTCTTGTAAGGTTTAAATAAAAAAGAAAGAAATTTACATATTTTATTGACAGACTGATTAAAACGTGGTATAAAGAAATACAGAAAGAGAAAAAAAGAAAACAAAAGAAAAAGAAAAGGAAAAACCTGGAAGAAGGGGCGGAAACAAAAGAAAAAATCAAAAAAATGATCAAAAACGAAACATAACAATTTTGTATAGTGTCAGCGTTCTGCATCTTTGCGATGAGAAGCTGATCATTATAAATAAAAAAAAGATTAGGAGGATAACAAAAATGAAAAGGAAACTTGTCAGTGCTTTGATAGCAGCAACCATGGTTATGGGTTCATTTTCATGCGTACACGCAGAGGAAGCTGAGACAGAGGCAGCTACAGAAGCTGTAACGGAAGCCACTACTGAGGCGGCGGACGAAGGAGCAGCGGCGGCAGAACTGAATCTGGACGGTTCCTATACGATCGGCTATGCACCGGCTACCTTGAACAATGCGTTCTGGCTGGCAGTAAAGGATGGTGTTCAGCAGGCGATTGATGAGACGGGCGTAGATGTTGAGATCGTTGATATTGATGCTAACGGCGATCAGTCCATCATGAACGATGGTATCAGCAACTTATTAAGTTCCGGTATTGACGCTCTTCTGTGCGCACCGGCTGACTCAAATGCGGTAGGTTCTGCTCTGGAAGAATGTCAGAACGCAGGCGTTCCGGTAATCAACTTTGATACACCGGTTCCGGAAGACCAGAGAGACATGGTTGTTACGGTTATCGCTTCTGATAACTACAATGCAGGTTACGTAGTAGGACAGGATGCGGCTTCCAAGATGGAAGACGGCGCTAAGATCCTTATTCTTCATTCACCGAGAGCCAGCGCTTGTGTAGAGCGTTATGACGGATTTATCGCAGCTCTGGATGAGAGCGGAAAAGAATACACCATCGTAAACGAACTGGATGGTGAAGGTGATCAGGAGACATCTCTTGGTCTGACCGGCGACGCTCTGGTAGCTGACCCGGATCTTTCCATCATCTTTGCTGTAAACGATCCTTCCGCTATGGGTGCTGTAAACGCGATTCAGCAGACCAGTGTTGCTCTTGAAAATGATATCATGGTTTACGGCGTTGACGGAAACCCGGATGCGAAACTGATGATTGAGAATGGCGATATGGAAGGCACAGGTTCTCAGTCTCCTGAGACTCTTGGATATGAGTCCATGATGGCAGCTCTGAACACTATCGCCGGCAATGAAGTTGAGAAAGAAATCGTAGTTGATACATTCCTGATCACAGCCGACAACGTAGCAGAGTTTGGTACGGACGGATGGCAGTAATTATCAGATCATGTAAGAATGCCTGACAATTGAAGAATAAAAAAATAGCAGCAGCCTGATTTAAATTGGGCTGCTCTATTTAAAAGCAGAGGTGGAAAAATGCCGAAGACTTTAGTGGAAATGAAAAATATTTCAAAATCCTTCCCTGGTGTAAAGGCCCTGGACAATGCCCAGCTTACACTATATGAAGGGGAGGTGCTGGGGCTTCTGGGCGAGAACGGTGCTGGAAAGTCTACGCTGATGAATGTTCTGGGCGGAGTTTACAAGCCGGATGAGGGAACGATTTCCATAGATGGGAAAGAGGCAAAGATCAACAGTGTTGTGGAGGCTCAGAATCTGGGTGTTGCTTTTATCCATCAGGAGATTGCCCTGGTTCCTTATCTTTCCGTAGCAGAAAATATCTTCCTGGGGCGGGAACGGATGACTGCCGGCATGGTGGATCAGAAAAAAATGTATAAGGAAGCAAAGCAGTGGCTGGATATGGTGGGGCTGGACGTGAACCCGGCCACCATGCTCTGCAGACTCAGCATTGGGCGCCAGCAGATGGTGGAAATCGCCAAGGCCTGTTCCCTGAATATGAAGCTCTTGATTATGGATGAGCCAACATCCTCCCTTTCAGAGAGCGAGGTGGATTCTCTGTTCGCTATGATTAATAAGCTGAAGGCCCAGGGAATCGGAATTATCTACATATCTCATAAGCTTTCTGAGATTTTTACCATTACCGATCGTGTCTGTGTTATGCGGGACGGCGGCTACGTAGGTACCATTATCACTAAGAAGAGCAGTGAGAGCGAACTGGTTCAGATGATGGTAGGCCGAGAGCTGAATAATTATTACGTGAGAACCTTTAATCGGCCGGGGGAGGTTATGCTGGATGTACAGCATGTGAGCTCCAATACTCGTCTGAAGGATTGCAGCTTCCAGGTGCGCCGGGGAGAGATTCTTGGATTTTACGGACTGGTGGGAGCCGGGCGTTCAGAACTTCTGAAAGCGGTGATGGGCCTGTATCCCAGAACAGAAGGCAAGGTGTTCATTAAGGGAGAGGACGTAACGGGCCTGCCTACTATGAAGCTTCAGGATAAGGGAATCGCCCTGGTTCCGGAAAACAGAAAGCTGGAAGGACTGATTCTGAAAAATTCGATTTCCTTTAATATGAGCATTGCGGTGCTGAAGAAATTTATCAATCACCTTCACGTAAATTACAAACGGGAAAGAGAAATTGTAGATAATGGAATCCGCACCCTTGCCGTAAAGACTCCCTCCAGGGATCAGAGAGTAGGAAACCTGTCCGGCGGTAATCAGCAGAAGGTAGTTCTGGCGAAATGGCTGGCTGCGGAACCGGAGATCCTGATTTTGGACGAACCCACCCGAGGCGTGGATGTTGGAGCCAAGGCAGAGATCTATAAGATTATGAATGAACTGGCAGCCAAGGGAATGGCCATTGTGATGATTTCTTCCGAAATGCCGGAGGTTTTGAATATGTGCGACCGTATTGTGGTGATGAGTGAAGGAAGAATCCGAGGCGAACTGGAGCGGTCGGAGTTCGAACAGGAAAGAATTTTACATTATGCGATTGCGGAGGAAGTTTGATATGGGCAAAAAAATTGATACGAGTAAATACGAAGATCATGTAATCCTGGGGCCGGTGATCCGCTATTTAAAATCCAATCTTGGTATTCTTCTGGCCTTCCTGATTCTGTGTATTGTGCTGTCGATTGCGGCGGACAATTTCCTGACAGTAAATAACTGGCTTACTATCCTGAGAACTGTTTCCACTACCGGCTATCTCGCCATCGGTGTAATGCTGGCAATCATGCTTGGCGGTATCGACCTGGTAGGAGGAGCTATGATCGCCTGCACCGGGTGTCTTACAGTTGTATGTATGGAACGGTGGGGCCTTCCCATGGTAGTAGCTATTATTATCGGCCTGGCGGTAGGAATCGTTGCCGGCTTTATTAACGGCTGGATCATCGCCTACAGCGGTATCCATCCTTTTGTAGTTACTCTGGCTATGCAGAGTATCTTGCGAGGCGCTGCTTACCTGATCGCGGACGGCCAGCCTGTGCCTCTGTATGTAAATGATGTTTATCCCACAATCGGTACCGGTCTGCTGGGAGGGCTGGTCCCCTATCCGGTTATCTATATGCTGATTTTCTTCTTCCTGCAGTATCTTCTGCTGAACAAAACGAAGATGGGCCGTTATATCTACGCGGTAGGCGGAAATGCCACAGCGGCGCAGTTCTCTGGTATCGATATTAAAAAGGTAAAGATCATGGTATGGACCATCAGCGGTTTCCTTTCCGCTTTCGCAGGTATTGTGCTTTCGGCGAGACTGTCCTCCGGCCAGCCCAGTACCTCTGTAGGAGCTGAGACAGATGCCATCGCTGCCTGCGTACTTGGCGGAACCAGTATGTACGGCGGCGTGGGATGTACCGGCGGCGTACTCATCGGCGTTCTGGTAATCGGCGTTATTACCAACGGTCTGACGCTGCTTCATGTAAATTCCAACTGGCAGTATGTGGCAAAGGGCGTGATTATCCTTCTTGCTGTATACATTGATATGATTCGGCAGAATAAAATGCAGTCCCGGAGTGAGTAACACCTGGCTGTGTAAGAACAAAGGGTGTGATTCGGTACGGAATCACACCCTTTGTTCGCATCGGCCGTCCTTTGGAAGAGGGACAGAGCAGACTGAAGAATTGCGATTTTCCTGAAAATTAAGAGAAAAGCCAGTTGACAAACGGAACTGGAAGATGTAAGATATTTTCAAAGAACGGGATAATAAGAAAGAAATTTTCTTTTATATCTGATTTTTGAAGAAGGAGCAGACAATATGGAAAAACAAGAAGAAAAGGATGCCATATTTGCCACCTCGGAACTGGTTTTGAACATTAAATCCAGGATGCAGCAGATGAATCCCGCTCAGAAAAAAATTGCCAAATTTATTCTTGAGAATCTGGATGAGGTTCAGGGAATGCCTATCGGGGAGATGGCCAGAAGAAGCCAGGTCAGTGAAGCGACCGTTTCCAGATTTGTAAAATTTCTGGGATGCGGAAGCTATCGGGATTTTCAGACGGAGATGGTAAAGAGCAACGCCTTAAAGCATGAGAAAATCCGTGGATATTCTGATGTACAGAATCTGGATGGAGGTTATCAGCTCTGTAAGAAAATATTTGAGTCCAATATACAGAGTCTTGTAGATACGCTGTCCATTATTGATTCGGAGGCCCTGGAGAAGACGGCGGATCTGATTGTGGAGAAGAGAAAGCTCTGTATTCTGGCGCAGGGAAGATCGATGGTTACGGCTACCAGTATCCGGCAGCGGCTTTACCGCCTGGGAATTTCCTGCAGCTGTTATTCCGATCCCCACGAGCAGGCTATTACGGCTTCGCTTCTCGGGGAGGGAGACCTGGTGATGGGAATCAGCACATTCGGAAGGAGCAAGAACCTTCTGAAGAATCTGCGGCTGGCTTCCAGGAATAAGGCGGCGGTTATCGGCGTAAGCAGCTACAGGGGGACTCCTTTGGAGAAGATTTCAGATATTATGCTGGTGGCCTCCAACAATGAAGAAGCAAGCTTCGGCTTTGAGCCTTCTTGCTCTACGGTCTCTCAGATGGTAATGCTGGACTGTCTGTATATTATGATTACCCAGAGAATGAAAGAAGAAGCACAGCAATGTTTTCTGAAATCCTGCGACGCCATTGAAAGCGAAAGAGAATAAGGCAGCAGATTCTGCGGAACCCCGCAGGATTCAATATATTTACATAAGCAGATTTAGGAGGATGAAAAAATGCTTGTAAACATGAAGGAAATGCTTAAGGATGCAGAACGTCACAATTACGCTATTGGTTCTTTGAATACGCCGAACTTTGAAACGCTCCGGGCGGTTATCGGCGCGGCGGAAGAGCTGGGCTGCCCCATTATCATCAACCATGCCCAGGGGCATGAGCCGGTGGTGGCTCTGGAGACCATTGCTCCTCTGATGAAAATGTATGCGGAAAACGCCAAGGTTCCTGTAGCTATGCATATCGACCATGGCCTTGATATTAATTTCTGCATGCGCGCTGTGAGAGCAGGCTTCACTTCCATTATGTGCGACCGCTCAGAATATCCTCTGGAGAAGAACATCGCCCTGACCAA
This sequence comes from Candidatus Choladousia intestinavium, assembly GCA_018712785.1. Taxonomy (GTDB): domain Bacteria; phylum Bacillota; class Clostridia; order Lachnospirales; family Lachnospiraceae; genus Choladousia; species Choladousia intestinavium. The sequence continues at coordinate 13,396 of DVGK01000081.1, forward strand.
GCAGTTCGTAGACCTGGTTAAGCCCCTTGGGATTACCGTAGAGGCAGAGCTGGGAGCTATGCCTAACAATATGCCTACAGAGGTGCCGGGACAGGAGGCTTCAGACTTAAGCGACCTGACCAAGTATTTTACGAGAGTTGACGAAGCGAAGAAATTCGCGGAAGAGACAGGCGTGGATGTTCTGGCCATCTCTATCGGTACAGTACATGGAATGTATAAAGAGAAATCCAACCTGGACATCGACCGGATCAAGGCCATCCGTGAGGCGATCACCGATGAGAATGTACACCTTGGAATGCACGGCTGCTCCGGTACAGAGCCGGATCAGGTTGTCTCAGCCATTAATGCCGGAATTAAGAAGATTAATTACTTCACAGCGATGGATACCGGAATTACACCGGCTTTAAAGCAGATGATTGACGATTATGAGGGACGTCCTCTGAACTATTCTGTAATGGTAAACGTGGCAATGGAAGAACTGAAGAAGGGCGCTAAGAAAGCACTTGAACTGTTCATGACCAGCAAGAAATAATTCGGGAGGCTGCTATGTATATTGGTCTGGATATAGGAACTTCCGGAACCAAAGCTTCTCTGATACAGCCGGACGGAACCGTCCTTCGGAACGCCCAGATCAGCTACGGCTTCTGCAATACCAGGGACGGCTGCCGGGAGCTGGATCCAAAAGAAGTCTGGAAGGTGGTTACGGAGTGCCTGAAAAAAGCAGGAAAAGATATGCCTGTAAAGACCATTACCGTATCGTCCCTGGGGGAGGCCATGGTGCCTGTGAATCCCCAGGGGGAGCCTTTAAGCGTCAGCATAACAGGAACGGACCAGCGGGGGACGGATGAGCTTGCATATTTGGTACGCGCGGCAGGAAGAGAGCATCTGACCGATGTTACAGGGCTGAATCTCAGCACCATCTATTCCGCCAATAAATTGCTGTGGATCCGCAGGAACCAGCCGGAGCTTTTTGGGAAGACCTGGAAGTTTATGACCTTTCAGGATTATGTGGTTTACAGGCTCAGCGGCACCGCGGTCATTGACTATTCCATGGCTTCCAGAACCATGCTTTTCGCCCTTTCTGACCTTGACTGGTCAGAGGAGCTGCTGAAAGCCGCCGGGCTAGAAAGGAAGCTTCTTTCCACGCCGGTTCCTGCGGGGACTGTGGCCGGTTCCATACGGAAGGAACTGGCGGAGGAGTTGGGACTGCCTCCTGATGTAAAGATTGTGGCAGGGACCCATGACCACATCTGCAATGCCCTTGGATGCGGCGTCGCAGAGAAGGGAAGCTGTGCGGATACGGTGGGAACCACAGAGGGGCTGACGGCTGTTCTGACCAGAGAGCAGCTTTCCTCTGAAGAGATAGAGAAATATCAGATTTCCTGCGAGCCCTTTGCTGTAAAGGGACTGCACAATACAGTAGCATGGAATAATACCTCCGGCGTCCTGCTGAAATGGTTTGTGACAGAGTTTGCCAGAGATGAGAAGAAGGAGGGCCTGACGAAAGCTTTTGCCAGGATGAATCAGGAAATGAAGCCTGAACCCACCGGTCTTCTGGTTCTTCCGCATTTTTCAGGAGCGGCGACTCCCTATATGGACAGCGCCTCAAAAGGCGTAATCCTGGGGCTGACTTTAGATACGAAGCGGGAGGAAGTGTATAAGGCGCTGATGGAGGGAGCGAATCTGGAGCTGGCACTGATTCTGTCCGGGCTTACAAAGGCAGGGCTGGTCGTAGATAAAGTAGTGGCTACAGGCGGAGCCCTTTCGCCGGAGCTTTTGCAGATTAAGGCAGATATACTGGCTATGGAGATCCAGACCGTCAGGGAAAAGCAGACGGGCACCCTGGGCGGAGCCATTCTCGGAGCTGTGGCGGCCGGTGATTTTCCGGATATCCGGACGGCGGCAGAAGCTATGGTAAAGAAGGGACGCAGCTATGAGCCGGATACTGCCCGCAGCCGGATTTACAGAGAGAAACTGGAGCTGTATCGGGAGGTTTATCCTTCCACAGCGAAGATCAGCCACAGAATATAAAAAAGAAAGAGTTTGGGAGTAAATTTCCAAATTGACCCGGACGACGCAGAAAGAGCGTCAGGAGGAGGACAAGATGATATCAAATTATTCAGATATACTGAAATACGCGAAAGAACATAAAATTACCATTGGGGCATTTAATTCCTTTAATATGGAAACTCTGCAGGCAGTGGTTTCCGCCGCTGAAAAGAAGCAGGTGCCCCTGATCGTGCAGACGTACCATGCCCACGCGGAATATGCCGGGGCCGAGTATATGCGGGCAATTTACGGAGTGGCGGCAGAGCATGCTTCTGTAAAGATCGCTCTTGGCCTGGATCACGGACAGTCCTTCGCCCAGGCGGAAAAATGCATCAACGTGGGTTATACAGGCGTAATGATTGACCTGGCCTCTGAAGACTATGACGTAAATGTAAAGGAGACTAAGAGAGTCGTAGAGCTGGCCCACTCAAAAGGAATTTCTGTGGAGGCTGAGCTGGGCGTCATCGCGGACGCGGACCGCTCTCTGGAGGAGATCGCGGCCGGCTATACAGATCCTGAGGTGGCAAGAAGATTTGCCAGGGATACAGGGGTGGACTGTCTGGCTGTTTCGGTCGGAACGGCTCACGGCAATTACGCTCACACCCCCAAGATTAATTTTGATCTTTTAAAAGAGCTGGTGGATACAGTCAGCTGCCCCATCGTAGTACACGGCGGTTCAGGAACTCCTGACGAGGATGTGGAAGAGATGGTGCGTCTGGGAATCGCTAAGCTGAATGTGGGAACCGATTTCTTTAATGCTTATAAAAAAGCCATGTTTGATATGATGAATGAGAAGGGTCTTGGAGTAGAAGCCACCGACGTAATGGCGGCGGCCAGAAAGGCCGTGGAGGAGGTAGCTCTTCATAAGCTGGATATCTTAACAAGATTTCGGGTATAAAGGGCAATGAGGTGCAGCAGATGGAGAAAGGGAAGAAATACGATGTAATTTGTATTGGACAGATTATTCAGGATATTGTAGTAACCGGTATTCCGAAAACGGCGCTGATGGAAGAGAGAGACAGTTTTATGTCAGAAGAAACGATTCTGTCTACAGGCGGAGATGCCGCGAATCAGGCGGTTACCCTGGCAAGGCTGGGAAACCGTACAGCTCTGCTGGCAAGGCTGGATCAGGGCAGTGTGGGACAGATGGTATACGGTGAATTTGAAAAAGAAGGGGTAGATACCTCTCTTCTGGTAAGACCTGAGGACTGCCAGAACATTACTTCTATCGTGATGGTGCAGCCCGGCGGGGTACATAAATTTTTCATCGGACCCGGCAGGAACTATGAGCTCAGGATTGAGGATGTAAATCTGGAGGATATAAAAAACGCCAGAGCTGTTACGGCAGGCAGTCTCTTCGGTTTGGGAGTTCTGGACAGAGAAGGGATCGACAAGGTCTTTTGGACCGCTAAAGAGGCGGGGGCCATTACGGTGGCGGATATGACTTATGATATGCATAAAATCGGAGCCAGAGCTTTTGACAAGCTGTACCCTGCTATTGATTATCTGATGCCCAGCTATGATGAGGCGGTCTTTGTAACGGGAGAAATGGAGCCGGATAAGATCGCGGATGTCTTTTTAAAGGCGGGCGTTGGCAATGTGGTTCTGAAGCTGGGGGATCAGGGATGCTTCTTTAAGAGCGCCGGGGAGCGTTTTTACACAGATCCGTACTCAGTCAAACCGGTAGATACGACAGGCTGCGGGGATAATTTTGTGGCAGGATTTGTACATGAACTGCTGAAGGGAATGCCCCATAAAGTCTGTACGGAATTCGCCTGCGGAATCGGCGGGCTGAATTCACTGGGCCTGGGAGCCCATCGGACAGTGCAGTCAGAAATGCATGTGGAAGAATTTATGAAGAAGACGGAAAAGGTGAAATATGACAGAACATGAAAATTCATAAGACCTTCCGCATGATTTAAATATTTCTGAATGATGGTGAAAGGGTATTTTCTGCAGTTAAAAAAATTGCGGGGGATACCCTTTTGCTGTTATAATGGGAAAAACACGTCATTCATAGTCAAAAACCCCGCAGCAAGCTACGGGGCATCAAACTTGCAGCGCAGCAGAGCTGCGGGGTTTTTGACCCTCGCGGCAGTCGCCAAATGGACATGCAAGCATGTCCGCTTGGCTCGTTGCTCGCGGGAATAAAAAGAATTATGGCATTTGCCGCAAAAAACAAAAAAGAAAAGAGGTGTGAGTGATGAAGGAAGTATGCTGTTATATTGGCCTTGATGTGGGAACCTCCGGATGCAAAGCCTCCGTGGTGGATGACAGAGGAAGGATTCTGGCCTCCGCTAGACGGGAATACAGCTTTGAAAATCCGGGGCCAGGCAGGGTGGAATTAAATCCTGTGATGGTCTGGGGGAACGTGAAGGAAACCTTAAAAGAGGTGGCCGCGGCAGGGTATAAGCCAAGGCTTATGTCCGTTTCTTCCATCGGAGAGGCGCTGGTGCTTATGGACCGGGAGGATCGGGTCCTTCAAAACGGCATTATCTATCTGGATGAACGCGGACCGGAGACCATGGAGGAGATCCGGGAGAAGATCAGCGACCGGCAGATTCACAGGCTCACTGGAATCCCTATGAATTTTATTTACAGCCTGAACCGGCTTCTGTGGCTTCGCAGGCATGAGCCCAGGGTCATAGAGAAGACAAGCCGTTATTTCATGTTCGGCGATTATATCATCTATATGCTTACAGGCGAGAGGATAATCGATCCCTCTACAGCTTCCAAATCCATGATGCTGGACGCCTGGAAGCTGGACTGGGCGGATGAGATAGGAACTCTTTTCCAGGTGCCCTTTGAGCAGTTTTCGCCGGTGGCGCCTACCGGCACAGTGGCGGGCCGGATCCGGAAAAAGCTGGCGGAGGAGCTGGGGCTGCCTGTAGAGATGAAGGTGGCGGCAGGATGCCATGACCAGTGCGCGGCCACATTGGGCTCCGGCGGCGTCAGTGCCGGCGACATGGCGGCCGGCGAGGGAAGCACGGAAAGCCTGAACCTGGTGGCGGAGAAGGAGGCCATTACGGAGCCGTTCCTGGAGAAAAATATCTGTTTTGAGCCCTATGTAAAGACGGGACAGTATCAGATACCGGTGGGACAGTTTTCACACGGCACCTGTCTTCGATGGTTTGTCCGGGAATTCGGATGGGACTTTCAGGCGAAACCCGGTCAGGAGTCCAGAGATCCGGCAAAAGAAGGAAAAAGCGTGTATGATCTTGCCGCCGAGACCTGCGCTGCGGATGCGGGAGAACTTTTTTTCCTGCCGTATATGACCCGCTCCAAGCTGATGGAGGCAGATAATCCGGCCCTGGGGGTATTCGCCGGAGTGGATGTAAATGCCAGCCGGGGCAGGATGTACCGGGCCTTGCTGGAAGGACTCTGCTTTGAGTCCAGAAAGAGCTTCGATATTCTGGAGACAGCCGCCCTGCCGGTTCATAAAATCGTGGCCACCGGGGGATGCTCCCGTTCCAGGATGTTTATGCAGATGAAGGCGGATGTGCTGGAAAAGCCGGTGTCCGTTTTGAAAAATACAGACGCGGGGATTACGGGACTGGCCATGATCTGCGCCGTCGCCGATGGTCAGTATCAGGACTATAAAGAGGCTGCCGCGCTTTTTGTAAAGACGGAGGAAGAACTAAAGCCGGGAAAAGACTACCGGGAGAAATATGCCAGGTACTGCAAGATCAGCAGGGCGGCGAAAGAATTATATCAGAATCTCTGAGAAAGGAGAGAGAAGATGCCGGAAAATACCACGGTACCCGCGGTAGAGCGCGCGCTGGATATTCTGGAATGTCTGGCGCAGGGGGAAGGCAGGACCATGAAGGAAATTACAGAGGAGCTGGGCATTCCAGGAGCTTCCCTGTTTCGGATATTAAAAAACCTCACAGCCAGAGGCTATCTGCTGAAGCTGGAGGGACAGCCGGTGAAGTACACGCTGGGATATCAGATCCTGCATCTGGCGGCCAGATATTCGGACACCTCATCTCTGGGAAGTTTGGCGAAGCCCTATATGGAACGGCTGTCCGGACTTACGGGCCAGACGGTTCAGTTCGCCGTATACAGAGGGGGAGCTTTTATGTACATTGAACAGGTGCTTTCAGCGGCGCCGGTAAATATTATGGCTCGTCTCTACACCCCTATGGAACTCAATGCCAGCGCCGGAGCTAAATGCATCCTGGCCCAGATGGATTCGGAGAGCCAGAGGAAAATCATCCGGGAAGCCGGTTTGAAGAGAAAGACAGAACATACCATTGTGGAGGAGGAAGCCCTGATCCGGGAACTGGAGGTTACCAGAGAGCGGGGATACGGGGTGGACAGCGAAGAGTTCGCTCTGGGTATCGGCTGCATTGCCGTTCCGGTGTTCGGAGCCGGAAATCATTGCGTGGGGGCCCTGGGAATTACGGGAAGAATGGAGGATTACCGCGGCGGAAAGCAGTTTGAAGATCTGAAGGAACAGATCCTGCGGACGGCCCAGGAAATATCAGCCAGACTCAGGGGCGGAAGCCAGTTCTGATGGCCAGACCTTTCTTTACAAAAGAAGTGTTTTGTGTTACTATAGAGACATAAATTCCATATGTAAAACAATAATTTCATATATGAAAAAGGAGGAAAAGAAAATGATTAGAAAACCAGTGTTAGGCTTGATTGGATTCTCAGACGGCGACCCGGATGTGCATGAGCTTTCCAAAGACGTAGTTCAGGCGCAGGTGGATGTGATTGAGGCTGAGCTGAAGAAGGACGGGAGAGTGGATGTCATCGTGGCAGACCGCCTGGTAAATTCTGCGGAGAGTGCCAAGACAGAGGCTGAGAAGCTGAAAGCAAAGGGCGTAGACGGGACCATCTTCTCCTACGGAGTCTTCGCATTCCCGAATTTCTCCGCCATCGCCGCGAAAAACGGCAAGGGTCCCTTCCTTCTGGCGGCGAATCTGAATCCAGACTGGCCGGGCATGGTGGCAATGCTGGCTGCAGGCGGCGCTCTGCATCACCTGGGCATTGAGCATTTCCGGGCGGCGGGAGACTTCAGAGATCCCAAGGTTCTCGGTAAGATCATTCAGTTCGCGAAATGCGCCAAGGTGGTGACTTCTCTCAATGGACAGAAGTACGGACTTCTGGGAGGCAGAAGCCTTGGAATGTACAGTTCCACGGTAAGCATGCAGGACTGGGAGAAGCTGTTCGGTGTGGACGTGGATCATATGGACCAGTCTGAGATCGTCCGCAAGGCTGCGGAGGTCAGCGATGAGCAGGTGGAGAAAGCATTTAAGTGGCTGACTGAGAATGTAGGAAAGATTGAGTATGACGGAAACCGTCTCACAGAAGAGAAGCTGAAGGAGCAGATCCGTCATTATGAGGCCACGAAGGCTATTGTAAAAGAAAATAATTACGATTTTATCGGTGTGAAGTGTCACTATGAGATGAGCCGTCATTACTGCACAGAGTGCTTAAGCGCCGCTTTCATGAACGATCCCTACGACTGGGACGGCCCCAAGGAGCCCTGCGTCTGTGCCTGTGAGGCAGACTCTGATGCTGCTCTGACCATGCAGATCCTGAAGCTCCTCACCAACGATCCCGTGATTTTCATGGATATCCGCCACTATGATGCGGAAAACGACGTCATGGTATTCTGCAACTGCGGTTCCCAGTCTACCTACTACGCAACGGGAACAGACGATTACAAGGCAAACCTGGCCAAGACTACTCTGTATCCCTGCCTGGAGCTGTACGCGGGAGGCGGCTGCCATGTAAACCTGCAGACCAAGCCGGGGGTGGCGACCATTGCCCGTCTCAACCGCTATGAAGGAAAATACCGCATGACCATTATCCCCACAGAATTCGTGGAGATGCCAAAGGAAAAGGAAGCAGAGACTAACAAAGAGTGGCCCCATGTATTTGCGAAGCTGCCCTTTGACCATGAGATTTTCCTGGATAAATTTGACGCGAACCACTGCCATGCAGTATACGGGAACCATGTGGAAGAGCTGAAGATGATCTGTAAGATGCTGAACATCGACGTAGAGATGCTGGGACAGGAATAAGAAAAAGGGGGTAACAAAAACATGCAGAGAATATTAAACAATCCGGACAATATTGTAGATGAGATGCTGGAAGGCTTCCTCAAAACCCATGGTGATATTGTAAAGAAGACTTCCAACCCCAGGGTGGTGGCGGCTAAAGCCGCGCCCGTTCAGGGAAAGGTAGGCGTAGTGACAGGAGGCGGCTCCGGACATAAGCCGGCCTTCATTGGATACGTGGGAAAGAACCTTTGCGACGCGGCAGCTGTAGGTGAGATCTGTTCTTCACCCACAGCCGTAGCGTTCCTGGATGCCTTTAAGGCTGCCGACGGAGGCGCGGGCGTGGCATGCCTCTACGGAAATTACAGCGGCGATAATATGAACGTAAAAATGGCTGTAAAGATGGCTAAGAAGGAAGGGCTTACGGTGAAAACCGTAATCGCCAATGACGATGTAGCAAGCGCCCCCAAGGATCAGAGAGAAAAGCGCAGAGGCGTGGCTGGGGAGATCCTCATGTGGAAATGCGGCGGAGCCAAGGCAGCCAAAGGCGGAAGCCTGGATGAGGTCATCGCGGCGGCTCAGAAGGCCATTGATAATACAAGAAGCGTGGGAATCGGACTGACGCCCTGCACACTGCCTGCAGTGGGACATCCCAATTTTGAGATTAAAGACGGCACCATGGAAGTGGGGATCGGTCACCATGGGGAGCCGGGCATTGAGGTATGCCCTCTTGAGACGGCGGCACAGATGGCAAAGCGTATGACGGATATTGTCCTTCCGGATTATCCCTTTGAGTCAGGGGATGAAGTGGTTGTGCTGGTATCCGGCCTCGGCGCCACACCGGTTATGGAGCTTTACGTATTATACAATGAAGTAGAGAAGATCCTTACGGAAAAAGGCATTAAGATTCATAAGCCTCTGGTGGGAAATTACTTTACTTCTCTGGATATGATGGGAGCTACCCTTACGATTATGAAGCTGGATGACGAGCTGAAAGAGCTGATTGATATGCCGGTATACAGCATGGGCCTGAAGGAGGAATAAAAGGTGAAAAATTCATTCGCGAACGCAGAAGGGAAGAGCATTCTTCTGAAGATGGTAAAGGCAATCCAGGATAATAAGGCTTATCTGGGAGATATTGACGGTCTCATCGGAGACGGGGATCATGGCATGAACATGAATAAAGGCTTTACTGTCTTTGAGGAGAGATTCGCAGATCAGGACTTTGGCTTTACCGAAGGACTGGACGATCTGGGGATGATCCTTTTAAATGAGATCGGCGGCTCCATGGGTCCTATCTATGGGACGATTCTAATGGGAATGGCCGAGCAGGGGGAGGACCTGGAGGAAATCGGACTGGAGGAGTTCTCGGGAATGCTGGAGCACGGCCTTTCTGAGCTTCAGACTATCATTGAGGCCCAGGTGGGCGACAAGACTCTGGTAGACACTCTTTCTCCCGCGGTGGACAGCCTGAAGAAGGCTCTTGAACAGGGAGAGACCTTTGACAAGGCGCTGGACGATATGAAGACTGCGGCAGAAGCCGGACGGGACTCTACCAAAGACCTGGTAGCGAAATTCGGACGCTCCAGCCGTCTTGGAGAGCGTTCCAGAGGAGTTCTGGACGCGGGAGCTACCTCCTGCTGTCTGATTCTGTGCGCTATGGCAGACGGAATTAAGGAATTACTGTAAAGGAGGAAAAGCCATGCATACAATCGCCATTGGATGTGATCCCAATGCCCAGGAAGCCAAGGAAAAGCTCATGGATTTCTTAAAGAAGAAAGGGTATGAGATTACAGATTTCGGAAGTGAGGATCCAATCTATGCCAATACAGCCATCGCGGTAGCTGAGGCTGTAGCCGCAGGGAAGTACGACAGAGGGATTCTTCTGTGCGGTACCGGACTGGGAGTTTCTATCGCGGCAAATAAAGTGAAAGGCGCTTACGCCGCCCTTCTCTCAGATGTGTATTCCGCTAAAAGGGCCCGCTTAAGCAACGATGCCAACATCGCCTGCTTCGGCGCATTTACCATCGGAAATAAGCTGATGGAAGAGCTGGCTCTGGCATTCCTGGAGAATGAATTTGTACCGGGGTGTGCCTCCCAGGAGAAGGTAGACCGCTTTGTGGCATATGACCAGGCAAGGAACTAAAGAGTTTGAAACAGCAGAATGTATGAAATGAAAACTTTTTGCTGTCATGAATGAAACGCGGCCCGTCCGGGAACTGAAGATCCCGATGACGGGCTGTATTAAAAAGGAGAATAGGAACGTATGGAATTTGACGCGAAGAATCTTCAGTGGACCAGAGAGCCGGAAGAATATTCCATCACCCAGGAAAGAATTGAGATCATTACAAAGGCTCACACAGATCTGTGGCAGAGGACTTACTACCATTTCAGAAATGACAACGCGCCGGTGCTTCAGATGAGTACCCGGGAACCGTATTTTTCTTTCCTTGTCAAAACAGAGTTTGAGAGCGGCCACCGGTTTGACCAGTGCGGCGTGGTACTCTATCTTGACAGCGAAAACTGGCTGAAGGCCTCTGTGGAATATGAAAATGAAACATACCAGCACCTTGGCAGCGTAGTTACCAATCACGGATATTCAGACTGGGCCACCACAGCTATTGACGCCTCTGTAAAATCCATGTGGTACCGGCTCAGCCGCCGGGAGAGTGATTTCTGTGTGGAGTGCTCTATGGACGGCGTGAACTTCAGCCAGATGCGCATCTGCCACATGTGGGAAGGACACGATGAGATCCGTTTTGGGATCTATGCCTGCAGTCCGGAGGACTCGTCCTTTAAGGCAGTGTTTACCGGGATGCAGATAACGGAATGCCAGTGGCCGGCTCACGATGGCCAGGCTCCGGATGAAGGGCTGTAAGGATTTGGGAGGAAGGAAATGGAGACCGAAGCAAAGAAAGAAACAGAAAGTGTCATTACCCGGGGAGAAGAGATAGAGAGAACCAGAAAATTCTTTGAGGGAGACCGATTCGCGGTGGAAAACGGCGCGGTGATCGAGGCCATTGGAGATCACTATGCCAGGTGCAGCATGAAGGTAGAGCCAAAGCACCGGAATGCCGTGGGGATCGTCATGGGAGGCGCGTATTTTACTTTGGCGGATTTCGCCTTTGCCGTGGCGGCAAACTGGCAGAAAGTGGGAACCGTTTCTCTCACCAGCAATATCACCTTCTGCGGGGCGGCCAAAGGGGACTGCCTGTACGCGGAGGCCGTCTGCAAAAAGGATGGAAGAAGCACCTGTCTCTATGAGATTAATGTAAAGGATGAACTGGGAAATCTGGCGGCTGTTGTGATTATAAATGGATTCCACCGCGCATAAGATTGCCTTGACTTTTTTTCTTCGATAAGTTATAATTTCGTTGCATTAAAGTTTTGAAGCTTAACGCTTTAACGTGCGAAAAGAAATACGAAGGAGAAAGAGAAATGGCAAGCAAAGTAATTTTACTGGTTTTATTCCTGATCTGTATGCTGGGAGTGGGAATCTATGCCAGAAAACTTGTGACCAATGTAAACGGATTTATCTTGGGAGGGAGAAGCGTAGGACCGTGGCTGACGGCCTTTGCCTACGGAACCTCTTATTTTTCGGCGGTTATCTTCGTGGGTTACGCCGGCCAGTTTGGCTGGCGGTTCGGCCTGGCTTCTACCTGGGTGGGACTGGGGAACGCGGTTCTGGGAAGCCTGCTGGCATGGGTGGTGCTTGGCAAGCGCACCAGGAAGATGACACACCGTCTGGACGCGGCCACCATGCCGGACTTCTTCGGCAAACGGTTTGACAGCAAAGCCCTTCAGATCGCGGCGGCAGCCATTGTTTTTGTGTTTCTGATTCCGTATACCGCTTCTGTGTACAACGGTCTTTCCAGGCTTTTTGAGATGGCCTTTCATATTGAGTACCGGTACTGTGTCATAGGTATGGCTGTGCTGACCGGTCTGTACGTGATTATGGGCGGCTACATGGCTACGGCCATCAATGACTTTATTCAGGGCATCATCATGCTGGTGGGAATCGTGGCGGTGATTGCCTACGTTCTGGCCGGACAGGGAGGATTTGCAGAAGCTGTGCGCAGTCTCTCCCTGGTGGAGGACGCTGCGGCCTCGAACGGCATCAACGGAGCCTTTGCCTCCTTCTTTGGGCCGGATCCGGCGGGGCTGCTCTCCGTTGTGATCCTTACGTCTCTGGGAACCTGGGGGCTTCCGCAGATGGTACATAAATTCTATGCCATCCGGGATGAGAAGTCTGTTATGACCGGAACCGTGGTTTCCACCCTGTTCGCGGTGATTGTGGCCGGAGGTTCTTATTTCCTTGGGGGATTCGGAAGACTGTTTTCCCAGGCGGCAGTGGGAGCGGACGGAACGATAGAATACGACGCCATTATTCCGGCTATGCTGGAGAAAAGTCTGCCGGATATTATGGTGGGTGTGGTGATTGTGCTGGTTCTGTCAGCGTCCATGTCCACGTTGTCTTCCCTGGTGCTTACCTCCAGCTCTACCCTGACCCTGGATTTTCTGAAGCTGCTGATTTTTAAGAAGATGGACGACCGGAAGCAGCTCTTTGTTATGAGGGTGCTGATTGTATTTTTCGTTTTGATTTCTGTGGTGCTGGCTCTGGATCCGCCTACCTTTATCGCCCAGCTTATGGGGATTTCCTGGGGAGCCCTGGCAGGCGCCTTTTTGGCCCCCTTCCTGTACGGGCTGTTCTGGAAGCGGACGACGAAGGCGGCCGTGTGGGCGGCCTTCATCTGCGGCGTGGGAATAACAGTGGCCAACATGTATCTGAATTTCTTCTCTTCCTCGATCGTGGCGGGCGCCTTCTCCATGCTGTTCGGACTGGTGGTAGTGCCGGTGGTAAGCCTCCTTACGCCAAAGCCGGATGAGAAGAAGGTGGATGATATTTTCTTTTCCATGGAAGAATAGAGAACTTTATCGGACAGACAAATGGAGATTTCGGGAATCTTTCGGAGGATTCCCGAATTTCTTTTTATAGGCCCGGTAAAAAGAGGAATAGCTGGGGAAGCCGCTTAGCAGGCAGGCCTCTGTGACCGGAACGCCGCTCCGGATCAGAGAGCGGGCGTAAAACAGCCTTTTTTCCGCAATGTAGCTGCCCAGCGTGCTGCCGGTCTCTTTCCGGAACAGATGCATCAGATAGGAGCGGTTCACATAGCAGAAGGAGGCGATTTCATCTACAGAAAGAGGGTGCTGCAGATGGCTGTTAATATAAGAGAGTGCTTTCTGCACCAATGGATGAGAAGAGGCAGAAAGAAATACAGGAGCCTGGGCAAGAAGGGAGCGGTTCAGAAGAATCAAAAACTGCAGAAAAAGGGAACGCTGGTATAGCAGAGAGGCAAACCCGTTTTCCAAAACCTCCTGGCTTAAACCGGACAGCAGGGAGAAGACCGGGGCGCTCTCCGATGGGTTCAGGCGGATTACGTGACTTCTGTTTTGGATGCACTGCCTGAAGCATTGATACAGATCCGCGCCTTCCTGCATACAGAGGTTGAAAAAGCCGGGCGATAAGTAGGAGATCAGCCGCTCATAGGGGGCCGGCGTATGGATGATGGGATGGTGTACCTCCCCGGCGGGAACCAGGACAATATCTTTTGGCTGCAGCTGATACGTTTCTCCTTCGATCACATAGCTGACATTTCCCTGGAAAAAGACGAGAAGCTTATGAAAATCATGGTAGTGACTCTGGAATTCCCGGCCCTCCCGGGTGGTGAGATAGAAAAGGCGGAAATCTGTATTCAGATAACCGGTTTTTGGCGACAGCTGCTTCTGATTTTCCATAGCGGCTCCTTTCAGGCCTCAGGCATCCTGGGGTTAGCTTCCAGATACCTTTTGGCTCTATGATTATAAATAAACAGTAGCATAATACAGCACGATCCGCAAGAAAAAGAACAGAATTTAAGTTTTTATTTTATATAATAAGCGTAAAATAGAAAATAGGAATCAGCGAAAAAAAGAGTGGACGGATGAGAAGGGGGAGCTTATAATGGAAATGACGTTAAGCAAGTATCACAGTTTTGGAAATGATTATCTGATCTATGACTGCAGAAAAAATGAATATGAACTGAAGCCGGAGGACATCCGGAATATCTGCAGTCGGCGCTTCGGGGCTGGAGGAGACGGAATTCTGGCGGGGCCGGTGCCCATGTTTGGGAAAACCGGCGTGAAAATCTATAACCCCGATGGAAGCGAGGCAGCCATCAGCGGCAACGGCCTGTGTATTTTTGCCAAATATCTTAAAGACGCAGGGTATGTGGTGAAAAAGGAAGTTGTCATCCAGACCAGAAGCCGGGCCGTGACGGTACATTATCATAATGAAGCGGCCACGGAGATAACGATTTCCATGGGACGGCTTTACTGCGGGCAGACAGACGGAGAGGGCCGGGAGAAAAGCGAATTTATACCAGTGGAATACCAGGGCAGAACTTACCAGGGCATGTGTGTCTGGATGGGAAACCTTCACTGCATCATTCCCATGGAAGAGATTTCAAAGGAGACGGTCTGCCGGATCGGAAAACAGCTGGAAAAGGACGGAAGGTTTCCGGACGGGGTCAATACCCAGATTATTAAGGTGAGGGATAAGAACAACCTGGATACAGAGGTCTATGAGAGGGGCGCAGGTTATACCCTGGCCTCCGGCAGCAGCTGCTGCGCGGCGGCAGGCGTCGCGTCTCTTCTGAATCTTACGGATCCCTGCGTGTATGTCCATATGCCTGGCGGCACGCTTACAGTCAGAGTGGATCAGGAGATGAACGCGGAGATGACCGGAAAGGCCGATTATATCGGCGAGATCCGTCTTTCCTATGAGTTTTTGGAAAAGTATCATATAGGCTGAACCGCCAGCGGAAGGGGCAGGGAAGAAGTCCGGAAGTAAACTTCCAAATCTGTCCGGATGACGCGGCGGGAGCGTCAGGAGGAGCAAAAGATGAGTATCAGAAAAACACAGCCGGAGGATTTAAAAAGAGTTCTGGAATTATATGCCATAGCCCGGGATTTTATGAAGAAGACAGGAAATCCTAACCAATGGGGGGACTCACACCCGGCGGAAAGCCTGATCCGTCAGGATATCGCCCGGGGAGAAGGCTACGTCATAGAAGCAGAGGGAGAGATCGAGGCTGCGTTTATGTTCCGGATCGGGGAGGATCCCACCTACCGGGTGATTGAGGATGGAGAATGGATCAAGGAAGGTCCATACGGGGTTATACACCGAATGGCGTCTTCCGGGAGAAAAAAAGGGATGACCGCAGAGTGCATTCAGTGGTGTTTTGATCAGTGTGGGAATCTTCGGTGCGATACGCACCAGGACAATAAGGTCATGCAGCATGTGCTGGAAAAGAACGGATTCAGCCGCTGCGGCATTATTTATTTGGAGAACGGAGACCCTAGGATTGCTTACCAGAAGGTGTGAAAAGGTCCGGATTTTCAGGATTTGCCAGTTTTATTGGCAATTTCTGGAAATCTGGGCTTTTTTTGTGGGAATGACACATAAAAACGGGAAAATAAACGAAAAATACGTTGCTTTTGTTGAAGAAAAAGGTTATAAGTATATATAGGTGCTTTTAAATAAGACCCTAAAATCACATAGATATTTTTTTGTTTACATAAATCTAAAGGATGAAAGTATCATGTCAGAAACAGTACAGTATCAAACCTGGCCGTTGTCCTTCAGCCAGAGAAATATCTGGGATCTGGAGAGGGCAGTTGAAGGGACGTCTATCAACAACATCAGCACGACTCTGAGGATTCAGGGCAGAGTGGATTTCGCCTTGCTTCAGAAGACTCTGAATCTGTTAATTGAAAAGGATCCCTGTCTGCGCAGCAGAATTATTATTAAGGAAGGGGAGCCTGTTTGGTATACATCTCCATATGTCAGGGAAAATTTCCCGATTTATGATTTTTCAGGAGCCGGTGAGAAGGGGCTGAAGGTTTGGGAAGACACTCTTACAAGAGAACCGATTCCTGTACTGCGGTCTCCGCTTTACCGGTTTGTTCTGTTTCGAACAGGGGAACATTCCGGGGGAGTATTTATTAAGATTCATCATATTATTTCTGATGGATGGTCTCAGGCGTTGGTGTGCAACCGGATTGCACATACGTATCTGGAGCTTTTATACGGTGACACTGCTGTACCCGAAGAGTCACCGGGATATGAGCTGCACATACAGGAAGAGCAGGAATACATCGGTTCACTCCACTATGAACGAGACAGGAGATACTGGAAGGAGCAGCTATCCCATTATCATATGCCTTCTGTGATTAAGGATCTGAAAGGAGCTGAAATCAGCCCTGTGGGGAGGCGTGTAAGCTTTCAGCTCCCTCAGCACTTAAACCACGCGATTTATACCTTCTGCATGGAGAATCGGGTGGCTCCTTTTGCTGTTTTTTATATGGCGCTGGCTATCTATTTTAAACATATTCGGGGAGAGGAGATCTTTACCATCGGGGTGCCGATTTTCAACCGTACCAGCTATGTATTTAAACAATGTACGGGAATGTTTGTAAGCACCCTTCCTTTTATCAATGAGATTGACGGAGACTGGACTTTCAGGGAATTCAATGAAAAACTGGCCGAATCCTGGTATGATCTTCTGCGGCATCAGAGATTCCCGTTTAAAGATATTACTGCTATGGCAAATGCTCCGGACGGGCGGCTGTTTCAGGTGGCATTGTCCTACCAGGACAGCAGCGTGTATGAAAGCCATGACACTTCTGTGATATTTTCAGGCCGGTGGCATTACAGCGGGTACCAGGCGGAGCAGCTCTGCATTCATCTGAGCAATCTGGATTCGCCAAGAAAATATGCTGTGGATTATGATTATCTGACGCAGTTTTTTTCTGAGGAGGAGATATCGGTATTCCATTTCTGCCTTATGAATCTGCTGTCAAAAGCGTTTTCCAATCCCAATATGAAAATCTGTCAGCTTTCTATGCTGAATGCGGAGGTACAGGAGAAAGTTCTGTATACATTTAACAGGACAACAAGGTATATTGGAAAAGCAGATGCGTACCATCTGTTTGAGAACAACGTTCTTCGGTATCCCAGGAGAGCGGCGCTGATCCGGGAGGGTGAGCGCTTGAGATATCAGGAGCTTGACCGGATGGCTGTGTATGTATCAGAGGCTCTCGGGCAGATAATGCCGGGAAAGAAAGGGCTGGCGGCCATCCTGCTCCCAAGGGATTTTTCTCTGTTCGCTGGAATGATGGGGACTCTGCGCCTGGGATGGGGGTATCTGCTGATTTCGGACGAGACGCCAAAGCTTCGGGCTCTGGAGATCCTGAACCAGAGCCTGGCAGATGTTTTGATTACAGACCTGGTTTCAGCCAGAGAGCTTCAGGAGAAGGGGCTTTCCATCCCTATCCTGGATGCGGGGGGAATTTTTCCGGCTGTTCAGGAAGCGAAAGAAACCAGAAAAGAAGCTTCTATGGAGGATCTTGCCTACGTGGTTTATACTTCTGGAAGCACCGGAAAACCCAAGGGAGTGGAGATTACGCAGAAGAGCCTTGTGAATCTGGCCCAGGCAATGGTTTCTGTTTATGCAGGAGGAGCTGTGCTCTCCATGTGCAACACGGGATTTGACGCTTTCGTACTGGAGAGCAGTGCTGCGCTCCTGAATGGCCGGACTATTGTGCTTCCCACGGAGGAGGAGCTGGAGTCACCGAAACGTCTGGCGCGCCTGATTACCGGTTATGCCGTGGGCTTTTTGGCAACGACTCCCTCAAGGCTGTTTTTTCTGACAAAAGAACAGGATTTTTCCAGAGCGCTGTCGAATGTGGAATCTATTGTGTGCGGCGGGGAGGCTTTTCCGAGAGAGCTTCTGGTGAAGCTCTCCATGTGTACAGAAGCACGCATTTATAACCAGTACGGCCCTTCGGAGGCCACGGTGGCGGTAAGCCATAAGCTGTTAAACGGGGCTTCGTCTATTACGGCCGGTTCGCCTCTCCAGAACTGCCGTTTGTACGTACTGGATGAGTGGAGAAAACCTCTGCCGGTAGGCGTATATGGAGAACTCTACATAGGAGGAATATGTGTAGGAAAAGGCTATCGGAATGATCCGGCACTGACAGAAGAACGGTTTATTCCAAGTCCCTTTGAGAGCGATGAGCGTCTATACCGTACAGGAGATATCGCCTGCTGGACAGAAGACGGCGAGATTGTCCTTGCCGGCCGGAGAGACCGGCAGATTAAGCTGCGGGGACTTAGAGTGGAGCCCCAGGAGATTTCTTCCTGTATTGCCTCTCATCCTAAGGTTTCGGATGCGGCGGCCCGTGTACTGACTGTGGCCGGGCAGACGGTGATTGCCGTTTACTATACTTCAGATATACAACTGTCGGAGGTAGAGCTGCTTACCTTTGCAGCTTCCTATCTTCCGCATTATATGCTTCCTTCCTTTGTAATACGGGTGCCGGTGATTCCTCTGACACAGAATGGAAAGGTGGATGAGAGCAGGCTTCCCCTTCCGGAGGTAGGAGATGAGCTTCAGGAAGACACAGAGGACAGTCTTGTGCGGATGATTATGGAGATTTTCTCGAATACTCTGGAGAGAAGAATCGGCCCGGACAGCGATTACTTTTTATCTGGGGGCAGCTCTCTGTCCGCCATGCAGACTCTGTCTGAACTGGAGGATACGGCGGGCTGTCTGCTGAAAGTGTCGGATCTGTATGCATGCCGGACCCCGCGGCTTCTGGCCAGATATATACGCCAGGAAAGAGGAGGATGGACCTCGCCTGTAGAAGCCGCGGCGGGGATCCCCAAGAAGAGTCCCCAGGAGCGGTATCCTCTGTCCCCGGTTCAGAAGGGAATCTATTTTCAGACGATGCTGGATCAAAGAGGGCTGCTTTACAACATGTCGGGAGCTTTCCTTCTGCAGGAAACTCCGGACCCGGATAGACTTCAGAACGCGTTCAGAAAGCTGATCGCAGGAGAAGAGCTTCTGAGAACCAGCTTTCGACAGCGGCCGGAGGGAATCTTTGCTTTTGTGGAGGAAGAAGTACCATTTGACCTGCAGGAAGTTCAGGGCAGCGACATTCAGGAGGCAATAAAAAGATTCTCTGCTCCCTTTGACCTTTCCAAAGCGCCGCTTCTGAGGGCCGGACTGTGGAGAAACCAGCAGGGACAGGTATATCTGCTGATGGATTCCCATCATATTATAGGGGACGGGCTTACGACGCCGATTCTCCTGGAGCGGCTCTCTGCCTATTATGAGGGAAGAACGCCCAGACTGCCGGAACTTACCTATCTGGATTACGCCTGCTGGCTGAACGGGCAGGGGGGAGCCAAAGAAGCGGACCGGGAATATTGGAGAGAGCATCTGACGCCTATGCCGGAGCCGCTGGCGCTTCCGGGGGACCACACAAGATCCAGAAGCATCAGTTTTCGCGGTGGCAAATATTTACTGACTCTTCCGGAAAGCCTGGGAAAAGAAATCCACGAATTCTGCAGGAGCAGAAATGTATCTGCTTATCATCTGTTTCTGGGAGCCTTCGGATATCTTCTGTCAGAAATCGGAGGAAGGAAAGAGCTGATTGTGGGCTCGCCTGTAACAGACAGGGCACGTCCGGAGCTTCGGCAGGTGTGCGGCCCCTTTATAAATGTAATGCCCGTAAAGATCCAGGCTGAGAGAGAAATCTTTGTAGGAGAATATCTGGAAAAGATCCGGAAGGAAACCGCGGATATGATGGATCACAGCCGCTGTACGCCGGAAGAGATCATCTCTCTGCTGGGACTGAAAGGGGAACCGGGAAAGAGTCCTCTGTACAGTGTGATTCTTTCCATGCGCCCATTTGATGACTCGGTTCTCGCCTTTGACGGAAAACCGGTGGAGTATGCGGCGGCAGATACCGGAACTGCCAAGGCAGATCTGGGACTTGATATTGGACAAAAAGAAAATTTATATACATTAAGCTTTGAGTATGGGGCAGAACTCTTTGAGGAGGAAACGATTGCCCTCTATGCCCGCAGTATGCAGACGCTTCTGACCCAGATGGTCTCAGGGGAACAGAAAAAGTTAGGGGAACTGGAGATGCTGGATCTTTCAGACAGAGAGAATCTTTTTGATATTCCAGACCATACCTTCCGGCCCTATTTAAACCTTCCGGTCCATGAGGCGGCCAGAAGAGAGGCGCTGCGGCACCGGTTTGAGACTGCTGTGATTTTCCACGGGCAGATGACGACCAGAATCCAGCTGGAAGAGCGGGCATGTCAGATCGCAAATGCGCTGGCAGCGGCGGGGGTGAGACCGGGGGAGAGAATCGGACTTTCGATGAAACGGACGCCGGAATTCTTCGCTTCCATGCTGGGAATTCTGAAGAATGGCTGCGCGTATGTGCCTCTTCTTTCTGCATTGCCGGAAAAGCGGCTTCTTTATATGGTTCAGACGGGGAGCATAGAGAGAATTCTCTGCGATCCTTCATCCAAGGAGTCGCTGCCGGAAGAATTAAGAAAAATAGCGCTGATTCCCGGCAGAGACGAACCGAAGGAATTTTCAGGCGTGCCGGTAAGCCCGGAGGATCTGATTAACGTGCTCTTTACCTCCGGTTCTACCGGAAGGCCCAAGGGCGTGATGATCCGTCACAGATCCATAGCCAACCTTCTGTCTAACATGAAGGAGGCTCTGGAATGCGTGACACGTCCTATGATCTGCGCAACTACGCCGGTGTTTGACATATTTATTACAGAGAGCCTTCTTCCTCTGGCTCTCGGAAAGACAATTATACTGGCTGATGAGGAAGAGATGCTTCTTCCGTGGAAACTGGCGGAGCTGATGGAAACGTATCAGGCGGGATTTATTCAGTTTACGGCTTCAAGGCTGGCCATGTGTCTGACAAATGAAAGTTTCTGCAGGGCATCCAGACATCTTCAGTTTACCATTGTGGGAGGAGAACAGGTGGCGCCGGCTCTGGTGGCTAAGTTTAAGGAGCAGGGAGGCGGCCGGCTGGTAAATCTGTATGGGCCCACAGAAGCGGCTGTCTATATTACTATGACAGATCTGCAGGAAAATGAAGATGTAACCATCGGAAGACCTATGGGAAACTGCCGTGTCTACGTAATGGACGAAAACAGAAACCGTCTGATGCCGACGGCTGTGGGTGAATTGTACCTGGCCGGAGAAGGCGTTGCGGCAGGCTATATAGGGAGAGAGGATCTTACAGAGGCAGCCTTTTTCCCGGATCCCTTTGTTCCGGGAAGCAGGATGTATAAAAGCGGTGACCTTGGCAGACTGCGCGCGGACGGCCGTTTGGAATGCTGGGGCCGATTAGACGCGCAGGTAAAGATCAATGGCCAGAGACTGGAGATTGACGAGATCGTAAATGTTATGATGGATTCAGGAATGGCGGATCAGGCTGTGGTGGTTCCGGTGCAGCGAGAAAATTCCGGGGTGGAGCTTCATGCTTTCTGCACGGGAATGCAGAAGGAATCCCTGGAGCAGCTTAAGGCGTATATGGGAGAATATCTGCCGGATTATATGATACCGGGCAGCTTCCATTTCTTAAAGGAACTGCCGTATACTGCAGGAGGAAAAGCAGATCTTACCAGACTGAAAAAGATGGCGGAGGAGGGATGCCAGGATGAGATTCAGAAGGCAGAAGCTCCTGCGCTCCGGGCAGAGCCGCTGCAGGAGACGCTGCCGCAGGCAGAGCCGGACTTAGAGGAGAAACCCGCGGCAGGGGAAGCTTCACAGAATGAGAATCCGGAAAAAGAAGAGACTTCTCTGAATACAGTAGAGGACCTTCTGAAAATCTGGGAGGAAGTACTGGGAAGAAAGGACCTTCGGCCGGATGAGTCCTTCTTTGACCAGGGAGGGACTTCTCTGGGCGTTCTCACAGCCCTCAGCCATTACTTCAACTGTCATATTAAAATGAGTATAGAAGAATTTTACAAGTATCCCACGGCAAGAGCTCAGGCAAACCTTCTTGGGCTTGGTGAAAAAGAAAGCCGTGGGGGAGATTCTGCCGCCAAGGCAGGGGAAATGCCCAGACACGTGCCGGCATACTCCGGCGTGGGATCTGAGCTTCCGGAAACCGTGTTTGTTACCGGAGCTACGGGATTTTTCGGGGCTCATCTGGTACAGGCTCTTCTGGCAGGAGGAGTCAGAAAAGTGATTTGCCTGGTCCGGGGCAGCGAAAGCCGGCTGTATGAAGCGCTGGCCTGGTATTTCGGCGCAGGCTGGACTGCAGGCGCGGCTGGAAGGATTGAGGCTGTCTCCGGAGACATTACACTTCCATTTATGGGAATGCAGGAAGAGGAGTATGAGAGGCTGGCCTCCAGGATTCAGGCAGTCTACCACAGCGCTGCGGATGTACGCCATTATACCTCAGACGAAGCTTCCTTTATGGACAGTAATTTAAAGGGAACCAGGGAGGCTATAAATTTGGCACTCAGAGCAGGGGCTGTGCTGCATCATATGTCTTCTGTGAGCATATCAGGAGAGTATCTGCCGGAGGCTCCCGAAAAACGACTGGAGTTTACGGAGGAAGATCTTTATATAGGGCAGAACTGCCTGGATAACATTTACGTTAAGAGTAAAATTCTGGCAGAAGCCCGGGTTTATGAGGCTATGGAAAGAGAGGGGCTGAAAGCCCAGGTTTACAGACTGGGACGGCTGGTAGGACGGAGTTTGGACGGCGTCTTCCAGAGAAATCCGGAAAATAATATGTACTATCTTTTCGTTAATGCCATAGCATCGCTGGGAGCGCTTCCAAAAGAACTGGAGGAACTGCCTATGGATCTGACGCCGGTAGATTTCGCGGCTAAAGCTGTAGTTTCTCTGAGAGGCTGCGGAATGACAGCTGCGCATATTATGAATCCATGCCCGGTTTCTATGGGCAGGATGTTCCCGAAAATTCTGCCGGGAATCCGGATTCTGGAAAGAAAAGAGTTTGACCGGTATCTGCAGGAGGCCATGGGAAGAGAAAAAGATAATACGGAATTTCCTCTTTTGTATAACTTCCTGAATAATTACCGCAGCCATCTGGTGAAGATTGAACCGGTCTGCCTGCGAACCTGGGAATGCTTAAAAAGAGCCGGTATCGGTGGAGAGGCTTTGTCTGAGGCGTCTCTGTTAAGCGGGGTAGCGGCTGTTATTAAGTAAAGATCCCAAATAGTTATGCAGGCATCTTGGCTCTGGCTCATTGTTTGCGGAAATAAAACCGGTAACCGGGGAAAGGGAGCATTCAGACAATGATTTCCAATCTATTTGCAGTTTTTGCAGTTATCGCTTTAGTTTTTATAGGTGTTTTTATTATCTGGAGTTTAAAAACGCAGCATCTTAAACTTTTGCATAAATTGTATATGGCTTTAGCCATATGTTATGCGGTATGGGCATTAGCGCTCTTAATTATGAAATTTGTGGATCAGGATAACACCTATGTCTTGTTCTGCCTGGATGCAGTTACAAATTCCACGGGTCCTCTGATGCCAGCCCTTTATCTGTGCATTGCGCTGGCATTTTTGGGGGACTGGCAGAAACTGCCGGCCAAAGCATGGGGGCTTTTTGTGATTCCGATTCTGACAGCGGTGGTGGTTTGGACAAATCCATTGCATCATCTTCAGTACAGAGTATTTTCAATTATAAAAAGTGAGATTGTTTTTGGACCGTATTCCTTAGTTTCGGGTGCTTATTGCTATATCTGCCTTTTAATAGCTATGTTTTTGATGATACGGTATGCGCTCCAGAATCGAATCCGAATGTACGTTATGCAGTGTACAGTTTTCGCGTTAGGAGGTGTTTGCCCCCTTGCCGTGAGCGTAGCTTCCACTTTTACATCGAAACTTCCGATAACGGCCACGCCCATGAGCTTTATGACCACTGTTATTTTAAACGGAATCGCCATATATTGTCTGCATATCTTTGATATTAAGCCTATGGCGACGCAGCTGGTACTGGATTCGATCTCAGACGCATATTTGATATTGAGCGATGGGGGAAGGATTGTAAGCTTTAACAAACCGTTTTTTCAGATTTTTTCTCAGAGATATAAATTCAGAGAGGGAGCTTATCTGCATGATTTTATTTTAGAGGATGATACTGGCCCTGGGATTAATAATTCTAATACGGTAATTTATGACTTGATTTCCGCGGCGGATTCATGCCGTTCCAGCTTGTCTACGATTTTTTATGAGCAATCTATTATTGTAAAAGAAAAAGAATCGGCAGTAAAAAAGTATTTTATAACAGAAGTATCTCCTGTTATTTTGAAAAAGAGTTTCGCGGGATGCATTATTATTTTTAAAGATGTAACTCAGCTGAAGAACAGTATGCAGGAACTGCAGGAAAGTCAGGCCAGAATGATGGAACAGGAAAGGCTTGCTTTTTTGGGGCAGATGATCGGAGGATTGGCGCATAATTTAAAGACTCCTATCATGAGTATTTCAGGCTGCGCGTCCTCTATCGAAGCGTTAGTAGAGGAAGGAAGAGAAAGTCTGGGAGATGAGGAGGTTACGGAGCAGGATTATAAAGAAATTTTTGGGGAGATGAATGAATGGCTCAAAAAAATTCATGAATCTTCAAGCTATATGTCTGAAGTAATTACGGCTATAAAGGGGCAGGCCACTACAGTAGTTTCGGCTGCGGACGCCGAATTTACTGTAGATGAACTAGTTAAGAGGGTAACCCTTTTGATGCGCCATGAGCTTTTCACAAGCGGAAATACACTGACGATTGAATACGGCGGGGAGCGGGGAACGCTGATACAGGGAGATATAAACGGATTAATACAGGTTTTGGATAATTTTATTTCCAACGCGACTTATGCTCAGTATGGAAATGGGAAAATTGTACTGGGGGTAACAAGGGAGCAGGAAAATTTAAAAATTTATGTAAAGGACAACGGACCAGGGGTAAGCAGTCAGGTAAAATCTCGTTTATTCAAAGAAATGGTAACAAGTAAAGGAATGAAAGGAACCGGGCTGGGGCTTTATATTTCACAGGCGATTGTCCATGGAAATTTCGGAGGCAATCTCTGGTATGAAGATAATCCGGAGGGAGGAGCTATTTTTGGAATGTCCATACCGCTGGAACGAATTGTAACAAAAGAAGGGAAATTTGGAGGATTACAGAATGAGAAAAAAGAGGCAGGGATCAGGACAGAATAATTTTTCCATACTTACTGTAGATGATGATCCCATTATGACATCGACTCTTCAGGCTTATTTTCAGAGATCAGGATATTATGTAGATGTTGAGAATGATCCCTGCGCGGCCATAGAACGAGTAAGGAAAAGACATTATGACATTCTGCTTTTGGATTTTTTAATGACGCCTATTTCGGGAGATCAGGTAGTAGAAGAAATAAGAAATTTTGACAAAGATATTTTTATTATTTTGCTTACAGGTCACAAAAGTGTCGCGCCTCCAATTAAAACGATCCGGGAATTGGATATTCAGGGCTATTATGAGAAGGACGAACGTTTCGATCAGCTAGAGCTTCTTGTGGAATCCTGCGCGAAATCTATTATACAGATGCGTACCATACAGAATTATAAAAATGGGTTATCTGCAATTATGGATTCTCTCCCCGAAATTTATCATCTTCAGTCTTTTGAACATATTATGGGTGTTATTTTAAAAACTGCTTCCACTCTGATTCAGGCATCGGGATATGTATTAGAGCTGTCGCCTGATTTTGGACAGGGAGAGGAAGAAACTTACCAGGGTAATCTGATAAAGATACAGGGGGAGACAGAAGGCTATCCGAGAATGACAAAAATGTCCGTCTGGAATGGAGAAAAAGGGACGGCGATCGTATACGATGAGCCATGGGTAATGCTTCCTTTTCATAACCCGTCGGGAAAGATCATTGGTCTTTTGTCAGCAAGAGTATCCGAGGCCCCCAAAGATGATAAGTTTCAGCTGCTGGAAGTTTTTTCTAAGCAGGTTTCGGTGGCTTTAAGCAATGTGCTTCTTCATTCGCTGGTAGAGAGAAAAAATAATGAAATAATGAAAGCATACGCCCATTTGAGGAGCAGCTATGTGGAAGTAGTGGATGCATTGAGAATTTTGGTAGATGCAAGAGATACATATACCAGGGGTCATTCAGACAGAGTGGCGGAATGCGCTTCCATGATTGCAAAGGCGATGGGAAAAGATGACAGTTACTGTGAAAGAGTACGCATTGCAGGCCTTTTTCATGATATAGGGAAAATAGGAGTTTCCGACGAAATTTTAATGAAAAAAGGACCGCTGACAGAGGAAGAATTTGCTATAATTAAAAAGCATCCCCAGGATGGCGCAAGAATTCTTTCCGCGCTCACTATGTTTCAGGACATTGTCCCGATTGTCCGGTCCCACCATGAGAGAATGGATGGAAAAGGCTATCCGGATGGCCTGAAAAGCGAAATGATACCGGAAGAGGCCAGGATTATCGCAGTCGCGGATTCTTTTGACGCTATGACATCCAACCGGTCATACAGAAAAGCGCTTTCTATTAAAGCAGCGGTAGATGAGCTGGTGAAAGGTAAAAATACCCAGTTTGACCCGGCGGCGGTAGAAGCATTTTTATCAATCGATTCGGAATATCTTAAAGAATCAGGAGAATAAATTATTAAACGATGTACTCTTGGCACTGCTCTCGCAGTGTTAAAATAAAGCAAAGGGAGAAATGAAACTATGAAAAACGAGCCATTTAATAAAGTGGATTATTACCGCACATTTCCTCAATTCATTGACACAGTTGCTGTAAAGTACAAAGATAAACCGGCAGTATCCTATTATACACGAAAGCAGCAGGAGGTCATGTACACTTATGGGGAATTTACCTCTCAGATTTATGATCTTCGAGAGGAGCTTTATAAGAAAGGCTATGTGGGTAAACATATAGCGATTATAAGTGAAAACTCCTATGAATGGCTGGTGGCTTATCTGGCGATCGTTTCCTGCGGCGCGATTGCGGTCTGCATAGATGTAGAGCAGTCGGATGATACAATTCGGCAGATGCTTTTACAGGCTGATACAGATGCGGCTTTTCTTGCAGACGCTTTTATTTCTCTGACCAAACCTGTGCTTTCGGAGGACAGAATGTTTGCTTTAGGGAAAAAGGCTGAGGGGGAGATACGCACACTTGAAGAAATGTGTGCTTCAGGACATGAATCCCGAATGAATCTGAAAGAGCCGCGCGAATACCATGCGGAGCCGGATCAGGTGGCGGCGATCGTCTTTACATCAGGCACCTCCAGTATTGCCAAACCTGTTATGCTTACTCATGAGAATATTCTGCATAACGCAAGCGACTGTATCCTATATGTGTGGACGTATGACCGGATTTTTGCTCATCTTCCGTTCTATCATACATTTGGAATGACAGGAGGTGTATTGAGCACTCTGGTTCACGGAGCTCATTCGATTATAAACGGAAATATGAGGACAGTAATGAGAGATCTTCAGCTTTCTAACGCAGATTCCATTATTACAGTCCCACTTATGCTGGAAGCAATAAGAAATCAGATCTGGCTTACCGCAGAACAGACAGGAAAGACTGCCGATCTGAAAAAACTGTTTAAATTGGCAACGACGCTTCAGAAAGTGGGAATTGCCCCGAAATTTAAAGCCTTGGATGAGATTCGGGAGAAAGCATTTGGAAGTGTCAGGAATATTATCTGCGGCGGTGCCGCTCTGGATTCAGACATAGAACAGGAACTTGCGCTGCTTGGAGTAAATGTATTTCAGGGGTACGGTATTACGGAGTGTTCCCCCGTGGTTTCGGTTAACCGTCTGCAAACCAGGAAGCTTGGCTCCGTAGGACCGGTACTCCCGACTTTAGAGGTCAAGACGGTAGAAGGAGAAATCTATGTAAAAGGGATTACGGTAATGCCGGGATATTATAAGTCACCGGAACTTACGGCAGAAGTGATGGAGGACGGCTGGTTTAAAACGGGAGATATCGGCTATATTGACAACGAAGGATTTCTGTTTATTACAGGACGCAAGAAAAATCTGATTGTATTTAAAAACGGGAAAAAGGTTTCTCCGGAGAAGATGGAAGAATTGATTGGAAGAATACCTCTTGTAAAAGAGGTGGTGGTTTATGGTGCTACCAGCGGTTCTTCTGCAGAAGATATAAAAATGGCGGCAAGTATTTATCCGGATCCAGAACGCAGCGAGGGAATGAGTTCTTATGATATTCTGGCAAAGATTCAGGAAGAAGTAGACGAAATTAATGCGAAACTTCCTTTTTATCAGCAGATACAGTTGATTAATATCAGAAACCAGCCTTTTGCGAAGACTGCTTCTAAGAAAATTATTCGGCATCTTGTATAGGAGGTGTTTCTATGCTGGAACTTTTTCGGAAAATTATTTTTCAGGTTACCGGAAAGAAAAATGTGACTTATGACACAGATTTTATTAAAGATCTGGAATTAAATTCTTTTGATATTATGAATATTATTTCTGCGTTTGAGGATTACTTTGACGTTACGATTTCTACCCGTGATGTTTGGCAGCTTCATCAGGTGAAGGATGCCATTGCTTATATGCGGCGTATGGGAATTGAGGAACCCTGAAAAATTTCTTGACGGCAGAGGGAAATCTGTGTATGATAAATGAAACAAAGAAAGGGACTTTGTTCTTTCCTTTGAATAACGGAAAAGGAGGCTGTAGAGATGAAACGTGACAGAATACGGGATTTTGGCATGACAGAAAAAAATGAGACAAGTTTTGTAACAGACAGCCTGCTTTCGGATGCTCTGGCGTGGTGAAGTGCCGCGGCCAGAGAGGATTCTTATTGACGAATGCCGCAGTCTGTACAGGCTGCGGTTTTTTGTTTCGGAAAACTGGGTTTTCCATCAGCGTAAAGAAGGTATTTCAATGTGGCTTTTCGCTGAAGACGTATGAGAGCGTAAAGAAGACAAATACAGCAGCAGGTACAGAGCGCGCCGAAAGCCAGAAGGCTGTTCGGCGCTTTTTTAGTGTGCCCGGCGGGCAGAGCGTGATTCCTATTGTCTGCTGGATGCTTTATTTAAAAGAGGGAGGAGAAAAAATGAAGCCGCTTTTGCATTATATGAGGCGATATTGGCATTTGTATCTGCTGGGGTTCGCTGGAATGGCAGTTAGTGTGGGACTGGATATGATGGCTCCTCAGATTACCAGAAAAATCATTGATCATGTCATTGGGGATGGACAAACACAGCTGCTTTTTTCGCTGGTGCTGGGACTTTTGGGAATCGGAATCGGAAGAGCTGTATTCCAGTACATAAAGGAGTTTACGTATGACTATATCGGGGTCACAGTGGGACGTGACATGCGAGGAGATCTTTTTGAGAAACTGCAGGGAATGTCTGTGGACTTTTTTGACCGTCACAATACAGGTGAAGTGATGACCAGAGTAAAAGATGACATAGACAAGGTATGGTCTGTAGCAGGGTTTCTGGGGATCCTGGCGGTGGAAGCTGCTGTGGAGACGATTATGGTGCTGTTTTTTATGATTCGGTTAAATCCGCTGCTGACATTGGTACCCCTGATTTTTCTTCCAATGATCGGTATATGCGCTGTGCGTATGGAGCAAGGACTGGGAAAGGTCTATGACCAGATCAGTGAGGAAACGGCAGCTTTGAACACGGTGGCCCAGGAGAATCTGGCCGGAGTGCGTACGGTAAAGGCATTTGCTAAAGAAGAGTATGAAATACGGAAATTCGGAAAGCACAACCGGAAATTTTATGAACTGAACATGAAGCAGGCCAGAATTTTGGCGGATCATCAACCGGTGATCTCCTTTCTGGGGAAAAGCCTGCTTTTGGGCGTGGTTGTGGCTGGAGGCTTTCTGGTTATGAGAGGGAGTATGAGTCTGGGAGATCTGGGAGCTTTTGCTGAGTATGCCAACAATGTAATCTGGCCGATGGAAATTCTTGGATGGCTCAGCAATGATATTGCCTCGGCTTTTGCCTCCTGGAGAAAAATATGTCTTATTTCTTCTGAAGAATCTCAGATTAAAGAAGACGATTCGCCGGTATCTCCGAAAGAAGTAAAAGGCGAAGTACGGTTTGAAAAGGTAGGATTTGAGAGAGAGGGATATGAAATCCTGAAAGATATCAGCTTTACGCTGAAGCCGGGAAAAACTCTGGGAGTTATGGGAATGACCGGTTCCGGGAAGACTACACTGGTTCAGCTTCTGCAGAGGTTTTACGATGTGACGGAAGGAAGAATTCTTTTGGATGGAATAGATATCCGGCAGATTCCGCTGAAGCAGCTTCGGTCTTCTGTTGCGGTGGTGATGCAGGATGTGTTTCTTTTCTCTGATACTGTGAGTCAGAATATCCGCACCGGAAGAAAAAAGCATCTGCCTTTGGAAAAGGTAGAGTGGGCAGCCAGAGCGGCGGGAGGGCATGGATTTATAGAGAGACTTTCTAAGCAGTATGATACCTTGATTGGTGAAAGAGGAGTAGGACTTTCCGGAGGCCAAAAGCAGAGGATCAGTATCGCGAGAGCTATTGCCAAAGAAGCTCCCATCCTGATTCTGGATGATGCTACGTCAGCATTGGATATGGAGACAGAAGGGCTGGTACAGAAAAATATAAAAGAGATCGGAAAGGGATCTAAAATCATAATCGGCCACAGAGTTTCCGCTGTCTGCCATGCAGATGAAATCCTGATTCTCCGGGACAGGAGAATTGCGGAGAGGGGAACTCATGAAGAGCTTTTGAGGAAGAAAGGGGAATATTACCGTACCTGGCGTGTCCAGAGCGGCCTTCTGGAAGAAAAAATAAAAAGGGAGGGAGAAAAATGTCAGTAAACGCAATTAATCAAGATGAGCTTCAGCGGGAAGTTCCCAAAAGAGAGACCCTTGCCAGACTGTACAGATATATGTTCCGTTATAAAAAAACTCTTGCCGCAGTTCTTGCCCTGGTGACAGTGACCCTTGCCGTAAGCTTGGCTACGCCCCTTCTTATTGAAAAGGCGGTGGACGGATATGTGGCGGAAGGAAACGAAAAGGGGCTGTTGGCGCTGGGAACCGCTGGATTTGTACTGTTTCTGATTTTTATGGCTGGAACCAGAGGCAGAATGCTTTTGATGGAAAAAGTTACGAACCGGGTTCTTCTGACTATCCGTCAGGAATTATATATCCATATTCAGAGCCTTGACTTTCACTTTTTTGACAGCCGTCCCACGGGAAAAATTTTGGCTCGGGTAGTAGGAGACGTAAATTCTCTAAAGGAAATGTATTCAGACAGTGTGACAAAGCTGCTGCCGGATCTTCTGACTGTGATTGGTGTCGCGGTAATTATGCTTGTCAAGAATTGGCGCCTGGCTTTGGCCGCTCTGCTGACTGTTCCATTCCTGGCGGGAGGGATGATGATGATTCAGGGAAGAGCACACCGACTTTGGCAGATACACAGAAAAAAGAATTCCAATTTGAACGCTTTCATACATGAAAATTTTTCAGGAATTCGGATTGTGCAGAGCTTTGCGGCGGAGCCGGAAACCAGCGGGGAGTTCCAGGCGTGCAATGAAGCTTACAGGGCCAGCTTTATAGAAGCCGTAAGGATCGCGGATCTTTTCAGCGGATTGGTGGAGATTACCTGGGGAGCAGGAGGATTTCTGCTGTATTACATTGGAATCCGGGTTATCGGAGCGGAACAGATTGGTGTGGGAACATTTATGGCATTCTCAACATATCTGGCCATGTTCTGGAGCCCTGTGCGGAATCTTGCCAGTTTTTATAATAAAATTATTACGAACCTGTCTGCGGCGGAAAGGATCTTTGATATTCTGGACACTCCACCGGAAATCGGAGATCAAGAGGCGGCTTACCCTCTTCCGGAAGTGAAGGGTGAAGTGCAGTTTTCACATGTGAGCTTTGCTTATACAGATGAACCAGATCGGATGGTATTGGAGGATGTAAGCTTTCGGGTAAATCCTGGGGAAACGATTGCTCTTGTAGGACCGACCGGAGCTGGCAAAACTACGATTGTGAATCTCATCAGCCGTTTCTATGATATTACATCCGGTGAGATCCGGATTGATGGCCATGAGATTCGCCAAGTGACCCTGGACAGTCTGCGGAGACAGATGGGGATCATGACCCAGGATACCTTCCTGTTTACAGGGACGGTCAGGGAAAACATCTGTTATGGCCGGCCGGATGCCTCAGAGGAAGAAATGGTGGAAGCTGCGAAAGCGGTAAATGCTCATGATTTCATTATGAAGCTGGAAAATGGGTACGAAACGCAGGTGAGTGAGAGGGGCGGTCAGCTTTCGATTGGACAGAGACAACTTTTAGCCTTCGCAAGAACTATGGTTTCAGATCCGAAGGTGCTGATTTTGGATGAGGCCACTTCCAGCATAGACACACATACAGAAATTATGGTACAGAAGGGGATCCAGAAACTGTTGGAAAACCGTACCTCTTTTGTGATTGCGCATCGACTTTCCACCATCAGGGGAGCAGATCGGATTTTTTATATTGACAAAAAGGGGATTCAGGAATCAGGCAGCCATCAGGAGCTGATGGAAAAGAAAGGGGCATATTACAGGCTGTATCAGAAACAATATGAGCAGTGAAGAGACTTCTGCTTATGGAGGCGCACCGATTTTTGTGCTGAAAAGGCTTTGATAAAAGGAAGAAATTGTAGTATAGTAATGTATGAATTACGTGAACAAAAGCTGTTCACCATACAGGAGGGTTGAAGGATGGGCGAGAATCTTGGGCGAGAGGGACAAAGATGACCGGGATTTTCGCGCAAAGCCCTGAAAGCGGGGGCCGAGGTTAGGAAGGAGAAAGCGGAAACGCATGACAGAAATCAAAAGAACCCTGGCAGAAAGTTTTAAGGAGCTTGTAAAGGAGAAAGGGTTTCAGAAGATAATTGTAAAAGATATCACAGACCGGGCGAAAGTTAAGCGTCCCACTTTCTACAGTTATTTTAAGGATAAGTATGATGTAGTGGAATGGATTTATGTGCAGGAAATCTGGCAGCCGTCCAGATCCCTGCTGGAAGGCGGTTACTCCCATGAAGCGCTTCGTTTCATTCTGGTGAGTATGGAGAAGGATAAAGAGTATTATCGGAAGCTGCTAAACCAGGACGGCCAGAATTCCTTTGGAGAAATTGTAAAAAAATATATCCGGGAGGAATCAGAAAAGATTCTGAGGGAAAATGGGAAAAAGCCTCCTCACAGACTTCTTACGCCAGAGATTATGGCAGAGTATCTGGGATATATTTTCTGGTTTCTGATTAAGAGATGGCTGTCAAGTCCGGAAGAAATCAGCGCTTTGGAGGTTATTGAGGTTTATCAGATTCTTAAATCAGACTCACTGGATAATATATTTAAAAAATAGGGAGACATGCATCCTGAATGGATGTATGTCTCCCTTTTGTTCATGACAATAGAAAACTGGCTGAGCGCGTTTTCTATTGTTTGAAGCTTACTCGAGCTCAAAGGCGCCTGTGTAGAGCTGATAGTATTTTCCTTTTTCCGCAATCAGGCTCTGGTGATCGCCGCGCTCAATAATGCGTCCGTGCTCCAGCACCATGATCACGTCAGAGTTCTGTACAGTAGAAAGACGATGGGCGATTACAAATACGGTACGTCCCACCATCAGAGCATCCATACCCCGCTGCACAATCGCCTCTGTACGCGTATCAATGGAGGAGGTAGCCTCATCCAGTATCATGACAGGCGGATCGGCTACAGCGGCTCTGGCAATGGAAATCAGCTGTCTCTGGCCCTGGGAGAGATTATCCTGGGTTCCGGAGATCACTGTGTTGTATCCTTCCGGAAGACGCGTAATAAAATCATGAGCGCCGGCCAGTTTTGCAGCCTGAATACATTCCTCATCGGTGGCTTCCAGTTTCCCGTACCGGATGTTATCCATAACCGTGCCGGTGAACAGGTTTGTATCCTGAAGTACGATTCCCATGGATCGCCTGAGATCTGCTTTCTTGATCTTATTAATATTGATACCGTCATAGCGGATCTTTCCGTCCGCGATATCATAGAATCGATTCAGAAGATTTGTAATCGTGGTCTTTCCGGCTCCTGTAGCTCCTACAAATGCCACCTTCTGACCGGGTTTCGCATACAGAGTGATATTGTGAAGGACAATTTTCTTTGAGGTATATCCGAAGTCCACATCAAAGAGACGCACATCCCCGGCCAGCTTTGTATATGTGACTGTTCCGTCCGCTTTGTGGGGATGCTTCCAGGCCCACATGCCGGTGCGTTCCTGGCATTCTGTAATCTCTCCGTTTACCTCTTTCGCATTGACAAGAGTTACATATCCGTCGTCTGTCTCAGGAACTTCGTCCAGTAGGGTAAAGATACGGTCAGCTCCTGCCAGCGCCATAACCACAGAGTTTACCTGATTGGAAACCTGAGAAATGTTTCCGCAGAACTGCTTTGTCATATTCAGGAAAGGAACCACAATACTGATGCTGAAAGCCATCCCCGAGACGCTTACATTGGGAGCGTTGGTCAGCAGCAGAGTTCCCCCCACCAGCGCAACAATCACGTACAGCACATTGCCAATATTGGCAAGAATCGGCATCAGCATATTAGCAAACCGGTTCGCGCTCTCCGCGTCCCTGAACAGCTGTTCATTGATCTGATCAAAAGCCTTTTTGCTTTCCTCTTCGTGATTAAAGACCTTGATAACCTTCTGGCCGTTCATCATTTCCTCGATAAACCCTTCTGTCTTACCGATGGTTTTCTGCTGAGCGAGGAAGAAGCGCGCAGAGCTGCCGCCTACTTTTTTTGTTGCCAGAAGCATGACTACCACTCCGCAGAGGATCAGGAGCGTCAGCCAAAGGCTGTAATACAGCATAATGCACAGAACCGTAATTACAGTTACTGCCGAGATCATAAGCTGCGGGATACTCTGTGAGATCATCTGACGAAGAGTATCAATATCGTTTGTGTAATAGCTCATGATGTCGCCGTGGTTATGGGTGTCAAAATACCGGATCGGAAGTTTTTCCATGGTGCTGAACATTTTTTCACGGAGCTTCATAAGGAATCCCTGAGTGATCACAGCCATCATCTGATTAAAGGCAAACCCTGCAATCAGAGAGAGAACATAAAAGGTGATAAGGATGGACACCAGGCGGAGAATCTGTTCAGATACGGCAGACCAGTCGCCGCTTTGCCAGTTTTGTTCCACCACAGCGATAATATTCTGCATAAATACTGAGGGGATGGAACTGACAACCGCATTAAAAAGGATACAGCCAATGACTACCGGCATCATGACCGGATAAAACTCAAATAAGGTCTTTATCAAACGTTTTACAGTATGTTTTCTGCTACTCATTGTCATCACCTGCCTTATTCTGAGAGGTATAAACTTCCTGATAGATCTCATTGTTCTTCAGGAGCTCTTCATGGGTACCGACAGCCTGAATGGTTCCTTTGTCCATGACCAGGATCCGGTCCGCATCCTGTACAGAGGAAATTCTCTGCGCAATGATAATTTTCGTTGTATCCGGAAGATATTCGCGGAAAGCCTTACGGATCAGGGCGTCAGTCTTCGTATCCACTGCGCTGGTAGAGTCATCCAGGATCAGGATTTTGGGCTTTTTCAGCAGAGCTCTGGCAATGCAGAGACGCTGTTTCTGGCCGCCGGAAACGTTGGTGCCGCCCTGTTCGATATAAGTATCGTAGCCATCTGGAAACTGGGAAATGAACTCATCTGCCTGGGCCAGTCTGCAGGCTTCCACCAACTCTTCGTCAGAGGCGTCTTTATTTCCCCAGCGGAGATTCTCTTTAATGGTTCCGGAAAACAATACGTTTTTCTGAAGAACTACAGCCACCATATCTCTGAGTGTTTCCAGGTCATATTCACGGACGTCTCTGCCGCCTACTTTTACCACACCTTCGGTGGCATCGTAGAGGCGGGAGATCAGCTGAATCAGAGAGGTCTTTGAGGAACCGGTTCCTCCGATAATGCCGATGGTCTCTCCGGAACGGATATGAAGATCAATATTTGCCAAAGCCATTTTTTCTGCCTTGGCAGAATACTTAAAGTTTACATGGTCAAAGTCGATAGAACCATCCGGAATCTCATAAACAGGATTTTCCGGATCAGCCAGCGTACTTTTCTCATCCAGAACCTCGGCAATACGCTGAGCGGATTCACTGGCCATGGTGATCAGTACGAATACCATAGAGAGCATCATCAGTGAGCTGAGAATCTGAAAGCTGTATGTAAGAAGAGAAGAAAACTGTCCAACGTCCAGATCAAGGCCTCTGCTGGTTATGATAGTATAGGAACCAAAGGAAAGGACGAAGGACATTACCGTGTACATGCAGAACTGCATCATGGGATTGTTTAAAGCAAGAATCCGTTCTGCCCTGGTAAAGTCATTGCATACGTCCTGAGCGGCAGCCGCAAATTTCTTTTCCTCATAATTCTCCCGAACGAAAGCCTTAACTACGCGAATTCCTTTGATGTTTTCCTGAATGGAGCTGTTCAGATTGTCATATTTTTTGAATACTCTTTTAAAAAGCGGCATTGTCTTGCGGATAACCAGCCCCAGGCCAATTGCCAGAATGGGAATCACAACCAGGAAAATCAATCCCATTTTTCCACCCATGAGAAACGCCATGCAGAAGGCAAAGACGAGCATCAGGGGACAGCGGATGGCAGTCCTGACAATCATCATGTATGCAAGCTGTACGTTCATTACGTCTGTAGTCAGACGTGTTACCAGGGATGATGTAGAAAAACGATCGATGTTTTCAAAAGAATAAGTTTGGATATTATAGAACATATCCTTACGAAGATTTTTTGCAAATCCGCAGGCTGCGGTAGCACAGTAAGAACCGGCCACAGCGCCGAACGTCAGAGACAGAGTAGCCATTACAATCAGCAGAGCTCCGTACCTTGCAATCACATCCAGACCACAGCCTGCCTTGATCTGGTTTACTAGTCTTGCGATAATAAATGGAATAATACATTCCATGACAACTTCCATGGAAACAAACAGCGGCGCTTTAAGAGAAGCCGATTTGTATTCCCGAATGCTGCCCATTAGTTTTTTGATCACTAGCCTCACTCTCCAATCTTTACAATAAAAAAATAACGATGCAAATGTTAATCAAAATCTGAAAATACTGCTGTATCTTTCTTCGCCCCTCCGGGCAAAGCCAAGGCAGAACAGAACAGGCTTCTCCATGGCTGATGATTAGCACACACCATTATTTCTTATTTAATAATCTATTTCATTGTAACCTTAATCAGGGAATAAATCAAGACTGAACTTTACAGAAAAAGAGACAAAAAACTATACGACTGTTCAAATGGTTTACAGCAACTGCTTCAGGAATATAAACCCACCTGCAT
>DVGK01000082.1 GCA_018712785.1 Candidatus Choladousia intestinavium
CAAATATTAAGTATGCAGATAAAAACGGATCCTTCTGATTTTGAACCGCTTTCAAAAGGTTTTTTTAAGGACGAGAAGGAAAACCTGGAGGAAATCGGATTCTGGAAAGCCAGCTGGATTCGGTTAAAAGAAAATAAGATCGCCATGGCGGCCCTGGTAGTGATACTGATCATCGTGCTCTTTGCTGTTTTGGGACCGATCCTCTCACCGTATTCTTATGACCAGCAGATCCGCGGGGATGAGAATATGACGCCCTGTCTGGCGCACCCCTTCGGAACGGACCGTCTGGGAAGAGACCTTCTGGTGAGATGTATGGTGGGAACCAGGATTTCACTGGCGGTAGGAGTTGTATCCGCGCTCATCGTGCTGGTGATCGGCTCTATCTACGGCGCTATCTCCGGACTGGTGGGAGGAAAAGTCGATATCGCCATGATGAGACTGGTGGATATTGTTTATTCTGTACCGGAGATCCTTCTGATTGTGGTATTTAAACTGGTGCTGGACGATCCGCTGAATTATCTGGTGACAAATGTGGATTTCTTCCGGCCCCTGCAGAAGATCGGTTCAGGACTTCTGGCGATCTTCATTGTATACGGCTGCCTTTACTGGGTGGGAATGGCCAGAATTGTCCGGGGCCAGGTGCTTCAGCTAAAGGAGATGGAATATGTAACGGCTGCCAGGGCTCTGGGAGCCAGCAGAAAGAAGCTGATCAAGGATCATCTGCTGCCCAACTGCATCGGCCAGCTGATCGCCACGGTTATGCTTCAGATTCCCTCCGCTATTTTTACCGAGGCGTTTTTAAGCTTCCTGGGAATCGGCGTGTCAGCCCCTATGGCAAGTCTTGGTTCCCTGACTTCAGACGCTCTGGAAAGCATCAGCTCCAGTCCCTACAGGATGATCTTTCCGGCGCTGATTATCAGTCTTATTATTCTTGCCTTTAATCTGTTCGGAGACGGACTGCGGGACGCTCTGGATCCGAAGATGAAGCAGAGATAAGAGCAGAAAAGCCTGTAAGCCATTAAAAGTGGTTTATATAAAAAAACATAATAAGGGAGGTATCACTTATGAAAAAGAAATTGTTAAGCTTCATTCTTGGCGTGTCCATGGCACTGGGCATGTGTTCCGTTACCGGAATGGCTGCTGAGGAAGACATCAGCTTTTCCGTATGCGGCGGCAGTGAGGACGCTATGGTCATCGACACCGGCCGTTCTGCCACTCTGTGCGGACTGTCTGCCTGCAGACATCTGTATGAGGGACTTTACAAGCTGGACGCAGAGGGAAATGTTGTTCTTGGACAGGCTGAGAATGTGGAAGTAAGCGACGATGAGCTGACTTATACCTTCACTCTCAGGGATGATATTACCTGGTCTGACGGCGAGCCGGTTACCGCGGGGGATTTCGTGTACGGCTGGCAGTATCTGAAAGACTGCTCCGCGGACTACAGCACGCTTCTTGATATGGTAGCCAGCGCGGAAGCCACGGATGACAAGACGCTGGTAGTGACTCTGAATTATGCATGCTCTTATCTTCCAAGTGTTCTGGCTTTCCCCTCCGCTTATCCGGTGCGTCAGGATTATGTAGAAGAATACGGTGATTCCTATGCGACAGATCCGGAGAAGGCTGTTTACAATGGAGCCTTTGAAGCTACGGAGTGGACTCATCAGCAGTCACTCGTTATGACTAAGAGAGCCGATTACTACAATGCGGATGAGATCACCGCGGGAGAGATTACCTGGGAGCTGATGACAGATACATCCACTATGATGGCATCTTTCCAGAGCGGCGATATTATTTACTCTGACTCTTATCCGGAGCAGGAGGCCGGAATGCTTATGGACAACGGCCTGCATTTTACCTCCGGTTATAATAACTACTGTATCATGTTCAATGTCAGCGAGAGCGGCCCGGAGGTCCTGAAGGACGCCAATGTAAGAAAAGCGCTGTCTCTGGCTGTTGACCGTGAGCGACTTGTTTCCATCCGGAATATGGAAGACAATGCCGCAGCCACCTATACGCCGGCCGGTCTGACAAATGAGGCAGGGGAAGACTTTATCGATACAGTAACTCCCTGGTATGATCTTTCCGATTATGAGGCAAACTGTGAAGAGGCAAAGAGCCTTCTCGCTGAGGCAGGATATCCGGACGGAGAAGGATTCCCTGCTCTGACCTACATCGTAAATACAGATGACAGAAGAGAGATCGCAGAGGCGGTTCTGGGCGACTGGAGCGAGGTTCTGGGAATCAACAGTATTACAGTAGAGACTGTGGAAAGCTTCTTCGCTCAGAGGCAGTCCAAGGATTATGATATGGCTTACTTCGGATGGTATATGGATTATCCGGACATCTCCAATATGCTTTATACCATGACTACAGGTTCCAACAACGATGCCGGATATTCAAACGAAGCGTACGATGAGGCATTTAATACCGCGATTTCCTCTATGGATGTTGAAGCTCAGTGGGAAGCTTACCGTCAGTGCGAGGAGATTCTTGCAGAGGATGTGCCGGTAGCGCCGCTGCTTCACGCACAGAATTCCTATCTGTTTGATGATGCGAACTACGACGGACTGGTTTACTACTGCGGTAACTTCTACTTCGGATACGTTCACGCACTGTAAAAAATGAATTCCAGAAGGCGTACTGTGTTTGCGGGACGCGTAAAAAAAGCACAGGATGCCTGTATCAGGGGAGGCCATAAAGCCTCCCCTGTTTTAAGTTCAAGAAGATAGAAATTCCGCAGAAGGCATATTTTCTATTGTTCAGAATAAGGAGAATGAAGATGCAGAATGGAAATTTAAAGGAACAGATTTTAAAAGAGACAGAAAAATTTCCTGGAAAAACGGCAGTCCTGTACAAAGAGTATGGAAATCCGGAGAGAGACATAAATATAAAAGGGGACGTCCCGGTGGTATCTGCCAGCACCATTAAGGTGCCTGTAATGATGGCTCTCTTCTGGAAGGTACAGGAGGAAAAGAGAAGCCTTCAGGAAGAAATACCGGTTAGAGAGGAAGAGATTCTGGAGGATTCCAAGGTATTTGAGTACGGCGGCAGAATGGCGTCCCTGTATGAACTTACGGTGTGGATGATCGTAAACAGTGACAATACGGCCACCAATGTCCTGATTTCCTGGCTTGGGATGGAATGGCTGAATCGTTTCTTTCAGAAAATGGGGCTTAAGCATACCAGGCTGGAGCGGAAAATGCTGGATTTCGAGGCTGTAAAGGAGGGAAAGAATAATTATATATCGCCGGCGGATTTCTGCCGGTGCATGGAGATTTTAAAAAGCCGGGAGAAAGAGGATTTTTATGCTTCTCTGGCTCTGTCTGTCCTAAGAAGAAACCGGGACGGGGAAGCACTCTGCAGATATCTGTATGAGGATGTAAGCATAGCCCATAAAACAGGGGGATTGGATGGAATTGAGCACGACGCGGGACTGATTGAGAGAGAAGGGGACTTTTATTTTCTGGGAGTTTTTGTATCAGAGTTTGAAGAAAGTGATAAAATGAGCCAGGAGGCTCAGAAGCTGATCGGACGGATTTCCAGGATGGTTTTTGAGAGCAGGCCGGAACGGCCCCAATTTTAAAAATGAAAAAATTTATGAGAGGAGAGAGCAGAGAGTGGAGACAGCAGTGGTTCAGGTTCCAAGGGGATTTCTGTATGAGGAACCGGAGTTTGCAGATCATAAAGGCAGCTTTTATAAGGTGGCGGATGAGATTTTCATGGGCTGGGCTGTGGGAATCCTGGAGGAAAAAGATGGCGTGTGCCGGGTGACGACCCACCACGGATACAAGGGATATATGGATGCCGCGCAGCTTTTAAGAATTTCAGAAAAAGAGCTGAGAGAGAGAGAAGAGAAGAAAGAGATCTGTTATCTGCAGGCAGGTCTGACAGATGTTATGGATATTCCGAAGGTGGAAGGAAGGGTGCTCACATCCCTTACAAGAGGGAGTTTTGTGCGGCCCCTTTCCGAGAAAGAAGGAGGCTATCAGAGAATCCGGCTGTCTGACGGACAGGAGGGCTACGTTCCGGAAAAATCCCTGAAAAAAAGACAGGATACAGACCGGTTTCTCTATGAAGCCGGGTGGGATTTTCACTCGCAGAGACTTCCGGAGGGAACGGCGGAGGAAAGCTTCCGAAAAAAGGTGACCGATACGGCCCGTTCCTACCTGGGAACCCAGTATCGGTGGGGCGGAAAATCCGCCCAGGGCATTGACTGCTCCGGAATGGCTTTTATGAGTTATTTCCTCAATGGAATTCTGATTTACCGGGACGCCTCCATTCAGAAAGAATTTCCCATAAAGGAGATTCCCCTGGAAAAAATCAAGCCGGCGGATCTTCTGTTTTTCCCGGGACATGTGGCCATGTATCTGGGAGAGGGAAAGTATATCCACAGTACGGCTTACAGAGAAAGCTTTGGCTGCGTAATCAATAGCCTCAGACCGGAGGATGAGGATTACAGAGCGGATCTGAAGGAGAAGCTTACCATGGCAGGGAGCCTGGAAATCTTTCTGCAGGCATGAGATTCCAGAATTCTTTGTTTTTTATTAAAATTTATTTTTTCTGTGTGAGAGCTTCAGAAATATGCTATACTTTCTGCAGTGGAAATCGTATCCACCCACAGAAAAAAATGAGGAGAATGTTTTTATGAGAAGAAAAAAACTTATGACAGCAGCAATCGCGGCTTTCTGTCTTATGACTTCCGCGGCTGTTCCCGCAGGGATCTCCATGGCGGCGGAGGAAACGGAGACGGAAACCGCTGCCCAGGAGACATCTCAGGATGAATCCGAAACAGCAGCACAGGAAGACAGCACAGAAGCGGGAACAGAAGCAGATTCAGAAGCAGCGGAGGAGACGGAGGCGGTTCCCGAACGGCCGGACTACAATGCCCTTGACTATGTTACACTGGGAGAATATACAGGACTTACGGTGACCATTGACCTTAACGTGACAGATGAGGAAGTAGAGGAAGCTGTAAACGACAATATAAAGAGCAGCGGTTCTCTGGAGACGGTTGAGGAAGGTACCGTGCAGGAGGGAGACACGGTCAACATCGACTATGAAGGAAAGCTGGACGGAGTGGCCTTTGACGGAGGTACAGATAAGGGTTATGATCTGGAGATCGGTTCCAATACTTTCATAGACGGATTTGAAGAAGGGCTGATCGGCGTAGCCGCAGGAGAGACCGTAGATCTTTCTCTGACTTTTCCGGAGAATTACTTCAGCGCGGATCTGGCCGGACAGGATGTGGTATTTACCGTAACGGTGAATGAGATTCAACGGGTGCCGGAGCTTACAGATGAGCTGGCCTCTACCCTCTCAGAAGGCGCTTATACGGACGCGGCTTCCTACAGGGAGAGCATCCGTCAGGAGCTGCAGGCAGACAAAGAGTCCCAGAGAGATTCAATGATTCAGCAGGCCATCCTGACGCAGATCGCGAATACGTGTACTATCAACAGCTATCCCCAGGAGCTGGTGGACTACAGCGTGGAGAGTACACTCTCCTACTACCAGAGCATGGCAGAGGCATACGGCATGGAGTTCGCGGATTTCATTACAGCCTATATGGGAATGACCGAGGATCAGCTTCGGGAGGAAGCAGCGCTGGCAGCTCAGGAAAATATGCAGGCGGAGATGT
The DNA here is from genome assembly GCA_018712785.1 of Candidatus Choladousia intestinavium. Taxonomy (GTDB): domain Bacteria; phylum Bacillota; class Clostridia; order Lachnospirales; family Lachnospiraceae; genus Choladousia; species Choladousia intestinavium. Next base: position 5,636 of record DVGK01000082.1, read on the forward strand.
ATCTGAAAGCGATCGCTGAGCAGGAGGGAATCCAGGTGACAGAGGAAGAGTTCCAGACAGGCGCGGAGGAATACGCGCAGCAGTATGGATTTGAATCAGCGGATGACCTGATTGCTTATTACGGAGAAGGGATGGTTGATATCAGCCTTCTTCAGGATAAGGTGCTGGATTTTCTGATGGAAAATACCACTGTGGAGGAAGCACAGAGCGAGAGCAGCACGGAGGCGGCTTCAGAAGGAACAGCAGAGACAGAGGCCGCACAGTAATCAACGCGGTTTGAAAGCAGTGAGCCCATTGGCATAGCTGTTGCGTGTGGAAAGGGAGTTTGTAAATAATGAAGAAGGTTGGCATGATCCTGGAAGGCGGCGGCCAGCGCGGTATTTTTACCAGCGGCGTCCTGGATTATTTTATGGAGAGGAAGCTGAAGGTACCCTATGTCCTGGGAGTGTCTGCAGGAGCCTGCAACGCTGTGGATTACGTATCCGGACAGATTCTCAGAACCAAAGAGTGTATGCTGGATGCTCAGATCGACAATGAGCTGTATGGGTTTCAGACCATGATGAAGACAAAGTACTTCATGAATATGGACCTGATTTTCGATGATTTTCCAAACCGGCAGTATCCCTTTGACTATGAGGCTTTTGCCAGATCTCCCATGCGCTGTGTCCTGGAGGCTACCAACTGTCTTACAGGAAAACCCGTATATATAGAAGAATATCTGAACAGGAAGAGGCTTATGGACGCCTGCAGGGCGTCCTCCAGCCTGCCTTTCGCAGCGTCTCCCGTGATGGTGGACGGAATTCCCATGATGGACGGAGGAATTTCGGATTCTGTACCCATCCGGCAGGCGATCCGGGAAGGGTATGACCATAATATTGTGATTCTCACAAGACCCAGGGGTTACAGGAAGAGGGAGAGGCCGGATAAAACCATAAAGCTGGCGAAGATGTGCTACCGGAAATATCCGGGGCTGTCCAGGGCACTTATGAACCGGAATTACGTCTATAACCGGACTATGGAGCTGTTAGAGCATCTGGAAGAGCGGGGAAGAGTCTTTCTGATCCATCCCTCTGCTTCCTCCGTGAAGAGAACGGAGAAGGATCTGGAGAAGCTGGAGGACTTCTACTGGCATGGATATGAGGAGGCCGAAAGGCTGTACCCCCGGCTGAAGGAATGGCTTTCACATCGGGAGGAATGTATCAGCAAAAAGAGATATTACATCAGGCAGCGCCAGGCTTCCGGGAGGAATCTATGAGATTTTTTCATATATCAGATCTGCATATCGGAAAAAGAGTGAGCGGATTTTCAATGCTGGAGGATCAGAAGGTGATTCTCCGGCAAATTTTAGATTTAGCGGAAAAATACTGTCCCGACGGCATCCTGATCGCCGGAGATCTATATGATAAAACCATGCCATCCGGGGAAGCTGTGGAGACGGCGGATGAATTTCTCTTTCAGTTCGCCGAAAAAAAGATTCCCGTGTGGGCTGTCAGCGGCAACCACGATTCTCCCGAACGGATCGCCTATGGCTCCAGGATGATGGAGCAGGCGGGAATCCATATGTCCAGAGTCTTTGACGGAAGGCTTCAGAGATACACCTTTACAAACAAAAAGGGGGAGACGGCAGATATTTATCTTCTTCCTTTTATAAAGCCGGGGATGGTGAGAAGGTTTTTTCCGGAGGAGCCGGTTTCCACCACCCAGGAGGCTGCGGCTCTGGTGCTTGGAAAGGAAAAGCTTTTAAAGGACAGGCCCAATCTTCTGGTGATGCATCAGTTTCTGGAGGGAGCCAGCACCTGTGACTCAGAAGAGATTCAGATCGGCGGAACAGACCAGGTGGACGCTTCTCTGGTGGATGATTTCGATTATGTGGCGCTGGGACACCTGCACGGTCCCCAGAAGGTGGGAAGAGAGACGGTGCGTTACTGCGGCTCCCCCTTAAAGTACTCTTTTTCAGAAGCTGACCACAGAAAGTCTGTGACAGTTGTGGATATCTTCCAGGTTTCGGAGGAAGATTGTGGAAAAGAGGAGAAAAAATGGAACATAGAGGTCAGCACCCTTCCTCTGAAGCCAAGAAGAGATCTGCGGAGGCTGAAGGGCCCCATGGACGAGCTGCTTAAACCGGAGATCTGGAAGCAGGGAAACCGGGAGGATTACGTACAGATTCTCCTGACAGACCGGGAGCCGGTGCTGGACGCGGCAGGGAAGATCCGTTCTGTCTATCCCAATGTCATGCAGATTGATTTTCAGATGACCGGGGAGAGTCAGAAAATTCAGGAGGAATCCAAACTTCAGGAAAAAACGCCTCTGGAGCTTTTCGCGGAATTTTATCAGAAGCAGACGGGAACCGGGCTTACAGAAGAGCAGAAGAGAACGGCGGAGACGATTCTGAATCAGATGAAGGAGGAGAAACTATGAGACCGGAGCGGCTGACCATGTGCGCTTTCGGACCCTATGCCGGAAGGACTGAAATCCCCTTTGAGAAGTTTGGCGCTCAGGGGATTTATTTAATTACAGGAGATACGGGGGCGGGAAAGACTACGGTGTTTGACGCCATTGTATTTGCCCTTTACGGGGAGGCCAGCGGAAGCAGCCGCAGGCCGGATATGATGCGGTCAGATTTTGCCGCGCCGGATGAGAAGACGTATGTGGAGCTGGTTTTTTCCTGCCGGGGAGAAACGTACCGGATTCTTCGGAATCCTGAGTATCAGAGGCCAAAGGCCAGGGGAACCGGGATGACGAAAGAGGCGGCGGACGCAGTGCTGACTTATCCGGACGGAAGGACCGTCACAGGAAGCAGGGCAGTAACCAGGGCCTCGGAGGAGATTCTGGGGATTGACAGAAATCAGTTCGTCCAGATCGCCATGATCGCCCAGGGAGACTTTCTGCGTCTTCTTCTGGCCGGGACGGAGGAACGGGCAAGAATATTCCGGAAGATTTTCGACACCGGACTGTATGTGAGCTTTCAGGATGAGCTGAAAAGACGCATGAAAGAGGCGAAGAAGGTATACGAGGAGGCGAAAAGGCGGGTCGGACAGTATGCGGAGGGAATTCTCTTCATGGAGGAAGAAAAGAATGAGCGGGAATCTCTGACTGGGGAAAATTCTCCAGGAAGCCGCCTGGAGTCCTTTGAACAGGAGGAGATCGTCTACCGCCTGGAGGAATATACAGAGCTTCTGAGCCGACTGATCGGGCTGCAGGAAAAGGAGAAAGCCGGGAACTACCGGGAGCTCTCTTTGCTGGAAAAGAAGCTGGCAGGCCTGCAGGAGCGTCTGGGGGCCTGCAGGATGGCCCTGCAGGCAGAAAAGGACAGGCAGGAAAAGGAGCAGCGGATAGAAAAGCTGGCTTTGGAACAAAGAGAGTGGGAGAGAAAGTACCAGGAAGCTTCCAAGGGATCGGAGGAGTCGAAAAGCCTTCGTCAGGAGGCGTCAGTCCTGGCTCTGCAGATGAGGGAGTACCAGGAGTCAGAGGATCAGGAGGCAGAAGAAAAAAGACTCAGGGAAGAAGCTGAACGGGCAGAGAAGGAAGGACAGGAATATGAGAGCCGGTCTCTTAAAAAGCAGCAGGAGAAAGAAGAACTTCAAAGCAGGCTGAGGGCCATAGGGGATCCGGACCAGACGCTTTCTGCCCTGGAAGAGAAAAAAAAGCAGGAGGAGAGCCTTGAAAAAAGGCTGGGAACTCTGGAACAGAGTCTTGAGGAAGAGCTGAGCCGCCGGAAGGAGCTTAGAAAAAGAGAGGAAGAATACTGTAAGGCAAGGGAGAAAAGTCTCCTTCTGGGAAATGAGTATACCAGAATGGAGGCGGCCTTTTTTGACGGACAGGCAGGCATCCTGGCGGAGAAGCTGGAGGAAGGAAAGCCGTGTCCTGTATGCGGTTCTCTCATTCATCCCTCTCCGGCTTCCAGGGAGGAAAGGATTCCCACAGAAGAGGAGCTGAAAGCCCTGGGAGAGAAGCGGGAGAAGGCCTCCCAGGAGATGGCCGGGAAAGCCCGGGAGACGGCGGCCCTGAAGGGAGAGTCCGGCCAGGCTTTGGCCTATCTGAGAAGCCAGTGGGAAGAGCTGGGAGAATGTGAAGAAGAGAAGGGAGAAGACTGGATTTGGAAGCTTCAGACATGGATGGAAGAGAAGAGAGAAAGTGTGAAGCAGAACAGCCTTCTTTTGGAGAAAGAGATTCAGAAAACCAGAAAGCTTAAGGAAGAAAAGAAAGCTTTGGAGGAGCAGATTCCGGAATGCGAAAAGGAAGCCGGGGAACTGAAGAAAAAAGCCGAAAAGCGGCAGTTGGAAGCAGCGGCCTTAAAGGGCAGGGCGGAAAGTGTAAAGCAGTCTCTAATGAAGCTGAAACAGAAGCTTTCCTTCCCCGGGAAAAAAGAGGCGGAAGAGCATCTGAAAGAGGTTCAGAGACGGGCCGAAGGTCTGGAAGAAACTTTGGAAGCGGCCAGAAAGGGACTGGAGGAATGCAGGAGAAACTTGGAAGGGGAGCAGAGGGCAGCAGAAGCTCTGAAAAAGCAGGCCCTGTCGCAGGAAGCTTACCAGGGAGAGACTTTGGAGCAGGAAGTCTTAAAATGTCAGGAGGAAAAGGAAGAGCTTCAGAAGAGGCAGCAGAAGCTGACAACCATCCTGGAGACGAATCAGAGTATCCTGGAAAAAATCGGAAAAAGCGAAAAGGAAATTAAGAAGGCAGGGGAAGATTACGCCGGCATTGCCCTTCTTTCAGATACAGCCAACGGAGAGCTGAAAGGGAAGCCGAAGCTGGCTTTTGAACAGTACATACAGGCATCTTTCTTTAACCGGATCATAAGGGAGGCCAATAAACGGCTTTCCTTTATGACAAACGGACGGTACCTTCTGAAGCGCCGGGAGGACCCGGAAAGCCTGAGAAGCCAGACCGGACTTGAGCTGGACGTATTTGACCATTATACGGGAAAACTGCGGAACGTCCAGAGCCTCTCCGGCGGGGAGTCCTTTAAGGCATCTCTTTCCATGGCCCTGGGGCTTTCCGATGTGGTGCAGCAGTACGCCGGAGGAATTCAGCTGGACACCATCTTCGTGGACGAGGGATTCGGCTCCCTGGACCGGGAGTCCTTAAACCAGGCTATGGGGATCCTAAATGACCTGGCAGGGGAAAACCGTATGGTGGGGATTATCTCCCATGTGGAAGAGCTGAAGGAGCGGATCGGGAAAAAGATTGTGGTATACCGGGAGATGGGCGGAAGCCGGCTGGAGGTAGTGGTGGAATAAAAAAGGTTTTATTCATATTTCCGGACTTTCTCACATATATTTCTCTTTGAAAGGATGTGAGAACGTGCCGGAATATAAGCGGTTTATTGCGTATTTTTATGAATACATAGACGGAAAAAAGCAGAAGAGCGCGGGCTTTGCCAAAGTGGAGCTGCGCAACGGTATCTGGAGGATTCTGTTTCGGCTTACAGCCGGAGGCACGCCTGTGCCGCCAGTAAAGGTATACGGGTTTGTAAGAGAGAAGGACCGGCTTCTGGGGCTCTCCATGGGAAACATCCAGCCGGGAAAAGAGAGGACGGAGGAATGGGCGTATAAGGCCGGAGAAGCGCTGTGGAAAAATCAATATTCTTTTTCCGATTTGTCAGGAATCTGGATTCAGAGCGGAGACGGGAGAAGCTTCATCACAGTGTGGGACGATGAAGCCGTAGATCTGTCCAGGTTTACGGAGCAGTGGGAAGAGAGGGCAAAAGGGTCGGGTACAGAGCTTCCTGTAAATCCGAAGGAACTTTCAGCTTCCAAGGAAGGGGAAGATCAGGAAGCGGAGAGATCGAATGATCAGAATCGGGAGAATCAGGAGCCGATGGTACTGGAAGGTTCGGACGGGGAGCCGATGATACCGGAAGGTCCGCATCGGGAGAGCCGGGAGCCGGAAGAGCAGGAATCGGAAAACCAGGAACCGGCGGCGCCGGAAATTCCGGGGAAAAATCCTGGTACGCCGAGCATGCCGGAAGAGAAGCCGGGACGGGAAAAGCAAGCTCCAAAGATCCGGCAGCCGGATCGAGAGATCGGGCCTGAGATTCCGGAAGAAATGCCTGGAAATCGAGAAAACGAAACGCAGATTCCGGAAGAGATGCCCGGAAATCGAGAAAACGGAACGCGGATTCCGGAAGAGATGCCTGTGATTCATGAGCCGGGAACAGAGATACCGGAGGAAATGCCTGTGATCAGGGAAGCAGGAGCGGGAGCTCCGGGAGAGATGTCTGAGCTTGGGGAAGCAGAAGTGAGAGCTTCGGAAAAGACGTCTGTGATTGGCAGGTCAGGGACAGAGATATCCTCGGATAACCGCGGAAACCATCCCGGTCAGGGAGAGTCAGAGGCGGCCGCTTCTGCTGCTTCCGTGCCGGAGTGCGGCTGGAAGCCCGGAAGCCGTCAGGTTTACTGCTGGTCCGGGGGCAGAGGAAATCAGAGCTGCAGAAACAGAGAGTGGAATCTTAAGGAGGAGCTTTTTAAGAAGAGATCGCAGTTTCAGCCTTTCGGAGATGAGGAGCTGATAAGCTGTGTCCGTATCTTTCCCTGCGATATAGGAAGAATGCAGCAGGAAGGGTGGAACACGGGGAAGAACAGCTTCCTCATGCACGGATTTTACCGGTACCGTCACCTGTTGCTGGCAATGACGGATAAGGGAAAATATCTGCTGGGCGTACCGGGCATCCTGAATCCTCAGGAGAAATATATGGCAAATATGTTCGGATTTTCCCGGTTCAAAGCATGTCAGACCGGGGAACAAGGCTGTCCCTTTGGCTACTGGTGCAGAGATCTTGTCAGGACAGCCAGATGACCCAGACCTGTAATTACTTCTTTTGGTTTTCCTCAATCCCCCGAAGCTGTACACGGGGGATTTTTTTACGGAGGAGAGAGCGAAAACACTCCATTTCCTCATAGGAAAAAGGCCGGAAGGAATGGTCTTTCTGCAGGATTCCTTCACAGTCCTGAAAGGTCTGCAGGTAGTAAGGAAAGTCTCCTGAGATCCACTGAGTAATGTCCAGAAAGTCTTCCTCCGTGTGAAGCCCTTTTACAGCGGTAGTACGAAATTCAAAGTCTGTACTGCTTTTCATAAGGAGTTCGGCGGACTGAAAAACCTTTTTCAGAAGAGCTTCTCCTCCGGGGGGTTCAAGGCCTGCGATTTTCAGATAGTTTTTCCTTCCGCCCTTTATATCCATAGCTACATAGTCCAGCAGTTTTTCTTTCAGCAGTTCTCTTAACATTTCAGGATTCGTGCCGTTTGTATCCAGCTTGGTGAGATACCCCATCTCTTTCAGCTTTTGAAAAAGAAGGGGAAGCTCCTTCTGCAGAGTAGGCTCCCCGCCGCTTACGCAGACGCCTTCCAGAATACCGGCTCTTTTTTTCAGGAAACCGAAGACCTCCTCAGGGTCTAAAGGATCCGATTCTGAAGAGGCAAGGACCAGGGGGCCGTTCTGACAGAAGGGACAGCGGAAGCTGCAGCCGCCCAGAAACAAGACGGCGGCCAGACGGCCGGGAAAATCCAGCAGCGTCAGCTTTTGAATACCGTATATTTTCACATTCATTTGGAGCTCCTTTTGATTTTATTTGGTAAAGATGAAGATTCTATTACATTATCACATTTACATCACAATATTATGATTAATTAATTACAAAGAGATTACGAAATCATTACTGTTATACTCTCTTTTGGGAGAGAAATCCAGTATAGAATAAACAGAATTGGTGTGGAAAATGTTGAAAAAAGATATTTTAATTGTTGAGGATGAAGAAAAACTTAGAAATACAATTTCCGATTATCTGACTTTAAATGGATATACGACCCTTCAGGCCGCGGACGGCATGGAAGCGCTGCATCTTCTGGAGAGCAGCAGGGAGAGGATCGGCCTTGTGATTCTGGATCTGATGCTCCCCTATCTCAATGGATTTGAGCTGCTTCGGAAAATCCGGGCGGAGGGAGAGGTTCCGGTTCTGGTGCTGACAGCGAAGAGCAGCGAAGACGACCAGCTCCGGGCCTTTTCTATGGGGGCGGACGATTATCTCTTGAAGCCCTTTCTGCTGTCCGTGCTGAAGGCCCATATGGAGGCGCTGTTGCGCCGGGTTTACAATAAAGGAAAACGCCGGGAATACGGCAGACTTGTTCTGGAGGAAGAAGCACATAAGGTCTACCTGGATGAAAAATGTCTGGAGCTTACGCCCAGGGAATATGAGGTGCTGAATTTTTTAACCATGAATGAAGGGCTCGTTTTAAGCAGGGACCGGATTCTGGATGAAGTGTGGGGAATTGATTACCATGGGACGGACCGGGCGGTGGACACGATTATCAAGCAGCTGCGTCTGAAGATGAAGCAGGCTGGAAGCTATATCTCCACGATCTACGGCACCGGATACCGCTTTGAGGTAACAGAAAATGAAGACCATCAGGGCTAAGCTTTTTTTATCGGTTATACTGCTTCTGACTACGGCGGTATGCGGAATCGGACTTTTATACAGCATCTGCAACAGAAAATTTTACCTTGCGGGACAGTGTGATTATGTCAATGAGGCGTATGAAGAGCTGACGAACCAGAATCTGGAGGAGCTCTGCCGAATCGGAAACCAGCAGAAAGAAGTGGCTGCGGAGGAGGAAAATCCTCCCGCGGCAGATCGGTTTCTGGAAGGATATGAGAACGAAAATCTCCGGTTCAGAATCCGCGATGGTTCCTTCCAGCTCCTGTATGATACGTATAAATCGGCGGCGGCCAGGGAAGAAAATTACACTCAGGAAGAGAAAGAAGTCAGGATGGGACGGTATCAGGAAAATGACACCGCTTCTTATGAGAAGGTAAATGGAAACGGAAGGATTATCCTGCGCTCCAAAGTCCAGCAGAACGGTGAGACGTATTATGTGATGATTCTGGAATCTACCCTTCTGATTGACGAGAGTATTTCCTACGCCAATAAAATACTGATTCTGGTTCTGCTGCTTTTTATTTCCATCGGAGGGCTGGCTGTGAATTTTCTGGCAAAAAGGATCAGCCGTCCAATCACAGAGGTGTCCAGAATCGCCAGAATGATTGCGGGGCAGGACTTTTCGGAGAGGGCTTCTGTGAAAAGCGGTTATCGGGAGCTGGACGAACTGGGGAAAAGCGTAAATCTCATGTCCTCCCAGCTGCAGGAAGCCATCCAGGATATGAAAAGCTACAATGAGAGGCTGCAGAAGGAAATCGACAGAAGGACGGAGCTGGAAAACCACAGAAAACAGTTTGTAAATAATGTATCTCACGAGCTGAAGACGCCCCTTGCCATTATTTCCAGTCAGATGGAGATGATTCCTCTGATCCGGGATGAGAAGAAGCGGCAGGAATACTGTAATTCGGTGGTAGAAGAGGTGAAGCGTATGAATCAGATGCTTCACAGTATGCTGACCATCTTTTCCGCGGAACAGGGAATCGAGGACATGAAGATGGACAAAGTCGATTTCTCCCGGCTTGTGGAAAAAGAATTGGAGGATTTCGAGCCTCTTTTTGCCAGGAGAAAGCTTCGCCTGTCTTCGGAGATCGAAGACGGAAAGACGGTCTGGGGAAATGAGGAGCTCCTTCGCCGGGCAGCGGACAATTATCTGATGAACGCCAGCCGCCATACGGTATCAGGGGGAAGGATTCAGGCGGCCCTTTCCCAAAAGGATGAGAGGCTGCGTTTTTCCGTTTACAATGACGGGGAGAGAATTTCCGAAAAAGATCAGAAGAAGATCTGGGACAGTTTTTATCAGGGAAGCGTGCTGGACGGAAAAAGCCAGAAGGAAGGAACGGGCCTGGGGCTTTATATCGTAAAGAGCGTGGTGGCCCAGCATGACGGAATATGCGGTGTGGAAAACCGGGAAGAAGGAGTGGAGTTCTGGTTTGAAATTCCGGTCTCCCCGGACAGGAGGAAAGAGCCATGCAGAGAAACGTGCTAGAATATCTGGAACAGGCAGCCGGAAAAAATCCGGACAAAATTATCTTCGGTGATGTGAAGGAAGAGCTTTCAAGCCGGGAGTTTATGAACCTGGCAAAGAGAGCGGGCACGGCGCTGGCCGGGAAGCTTCACGGGCAGAGAAGAAAGCCTGTGGCTGTTCTGTGCGACAGAACCATCCGGCCTCTGATCGCCTTTTTCGGAGCTGTTTACAGCGGGAATTTTTATGTGCCGATTGACCGGCAGATGCCTTTGGGAAGAGTATGCGCGATGCTGGAAACTCTTGATCCGGCGGCGATTCTGGGACAGAGACAGGATGAGAAAATTCTTTGGCAGCTTACAGAATGGGAGAAAAAATATTTTCTGGAGGATCTGCTGGAAACACCCCAGGATGAAGAGCTCTTGGATGAGATCCGCCGGGAAGCGCTGGATACAGATCCCCTGTACGCGATCTTTACCTCCGGCTCCACAGGAGTGCCAAAGGGAGTGCTGGTCTCTCACCGGTCTGTCATTGATCTGGCAGATCAGTTTCAGGAGGAATTCGGATTTACACAGGAATGTATTTTCGGAAACCAGGCGCCCTTTGATTTTGATGTATCGGTAAAAGATATTTATTCGGCTCTGAAAAGCGGCGCCGTCATGTACGTTATTCCAAAGACTATGTTTTCCTTTCCGGTGAAGCTGATCGATTATATGAATGAAAAGAAGATCACCTCTGTGATCTGGGCGGTATCGGCCATGCGGATTCTGGAAAATCTGGATGTGCTTTCCCAGAAGAAGCCTCTGTGGCTGAAGCATATTATGTTTTCAGGAGAGGCTATGCCGGTGCGGGTGCTGAATTATTGGAGAAAGCATCTGCCGGATCCCATGTACGTGAATCTTTACGGACCTACGGAGATTACCTGCAACTGCACTTTTTATAAAGTCGAGGAAGCATTTCAGGAAGGGGATCTCCTTCCCATCGGAAAGCCTTTTAAAAATACGGGAGTTCTTCTGCTGGACGGGGACAGACCTGTTACAGAACCCGGAGCGCTGGGGGAGATCTGTGTCAGGGGAAGCTGTCTGGCTCTGGGATATTATAACAACCGGGAAAGGACGGAGGAGGCCTTCTGTCAGAATCCCCTAAACATCAGCTATCCGGAGAAGATTTACCGAACCGGGGATCTGGGAAGATACGATGAAGCCGGCCGGTTGGTCTTTGTGTCCCGGAAGGATCACCAGATTAAGCATCAGGGACACAGGATTGAGCTGGGAGAGATTGAGGCGGCCGCCTCCTCTCTGGCTGTGCTGGAGGCCTGCGTCTGTGTCTATGACAGAGGAAGAGAAGTGATCTGTCTCTTTTATCAGGCCAGGAATCCCTGTGATAAAGAAATTCTCAGGGAGCTTGGGAAAAAGCTTCCCAGATACATGCTTCCGGGGAGGCTGGAGTATATGCGGCAGCTTCCTCTGAATAAGAACGGGAAAATAGACCGCACGGAACTGGCGAAAAAAATATAGGGGAACCGGCGGATAGAGAAAAGAACAGGCATATTGTGCCAGGAGGAGGAAAAAATGAGAGAAGAATTAATGAAGATACTGAATGAACTGCGCCCGGAGGTGGATTTTGAAAAGGAAAAGGCCCTGATTGACGACGGCGTTCTGGATTCCTTTGACATAGTGGCACTGGTAGGAGATCTGAACGATACCTTTGATGTGAATATCAACATTGAAGATCTGCTTCCGGAAAACTTTAACTCCGCAGACGCTATGATTGAGCTGATTACAAAGCTTCAGGGAGAGGAATAAAGAAAATGAGCTTTCTGTCACTGCATTTTTTATTCTTCCTGCCTGTGTCATGCTTTCTGTATTTTCTTGTCCCCAGGAAAGTAAGATGGATGGTGCTGCTGGGAGCCAGCGGCGTCTTCTATCTTTCCAACTCCGTTCCGCTGAGTATTTTCCTTCTGTTTACAGCCTTTACCACCTTCTGGACCGGAAAGAGGCTGGGACAGATCCGGAAGGAAACGGACGCTTTCCTGAAGGACTGGAAGGAAGGAAAGGTTCATCCGCAGGAGACAAAAAAAGAATACAGAGCAAAGCAGGACAGAAAAAAGAGGCGCCAGGTACTCCTGGCGGCAGGGGCAAATATTGGAGTCCTGTGTGTGCTGAAATACACGGGATTCCTTTTTTCTTCCCTGAATCAGGCAATGGAAGCACTGGGACTGACAGGAGGCCTTCCGGGCGTAAGCTTCCTTCTGCCCCTGGGAATCTCCTTCTATACGCTTCAGTCGGTGGGATATTTGATTGATGTGTACCGGGGAAGGTGCGAAGCGGATACAAACTTTGCGAAATATCTTCTCTTTGTTTCTTTCTTTCCACAGATTGTGCAGGGACCTATTTCCAGATATGACCAGCTGGCCCATCAGCTCTATGAGGGACACAGCTTTGATTATCACAGAGTCTCCATGGGAGCGCAGCTGATTCTTTGGGGGTATCTGAAGAAGCTGGTGATTACGGAACGGCTGTCCATGATCACGGATCCGATTTTTCAGGAATATCTGAATTACTCCGGCATCACCATGCTCCTGGGAGCGGCTTTATACGGCTTTCAGGTATACATCGATTTCTCCGGCGGTATGGATATCACCAGGGGAATCGCCCAGATGCTGGGAATTGATATGACAGAAAACTTTGCCCGGCCCTATTTTGCCCGATCCCTGGCGGAATTCTGGAGAAGATGGCATATTACCTTAGGAGCCTGGATGCGGGACTACGTCTTCTATCCGATCTCGCTGTCCGCCGCCTTCTCAAGGCTCGGAAAGCGTACCAGAAAATGGTTCGGGACACAGACCGGAAAAATGATACCGACCTTTCTGGCTATGTTCATCACCTTTCTTCTGGTGGGAATCTGGCATGGAGCCGAATGGAAGTATGTGGCGTACGGTCTCTGGAACGCGGCCATCATCTCATCCAGCATCCTCTTAGAGCCTTTCTATAAAAGAATGGCGGAGAAGCTTCACATCCGGACGGAAGGAGCAGGGTGGAAGCTCTTTCAGATGATCCGAACCTTTTTTCTTGTAAGCCTGGGCAGGTTCTTCTCCGGGGCTGTTTCGCTGGAAAGTGCCCTGACTATGATGAAAAGCGCCTTTACTGTCTGGAATCCTGAGATCTTTACAGACGGAACCCTTCTAAGCTTTGGCCTTGGCCGTAAGGATTACCTGTTTGTGTTTATTTTGACACTGTTTATATTCGCGGTGGGAATCTACCAGGAACGGGGAGGAAGGGTCAGGGAAACTATGTCAAAACAGAAGCTTCCCCTGCGGTGGGCCTTCTACCTGGGAGCCATTCTGATTCTGGTACTCTTCGGCCATTACGGCCCCGGCTATTCCGCCGCCGAATTCGTCTACCAACAGTTTTGAGTACCAGTTCAGACATAGGAAACTGAGAATCCAAATCGAGCAGACTTGTCTGTGAGAGTTGGATTGTCAGTTTCCGTATGGGCGGAACGCCCAACAATCCACGGATCGGAGCCTCGAAGAGGCGAAGAGGCTGCGGAGCAGTCGGATCAGTGGATTGTATGTCTGAACAGGGAAGCGGAGGGAAGGAACCCAACAAATTCATTTGTTTCCTGATGGGATTTCCTTTCCCGTGATGGGCGGAACGCCCATCAACCTGTGGACCGAAGCCTCAAAGAGGCGGAGAGGCTGCGGAGCAGCCTGATTAATTTTAGAACAGATAGGGAAATTTTTACTGGCTGTAAGGAATATGAATCAATGTAGAAAGGAAGAGATCCTCCATGACAAAGAGACAGTTTCTGCGCTGCTTTGCTTTTTTTATTCTTACAGGAGCGGTAATCCTGGGACTTAATACGGTTATGCGGATTCCAAAGGATGAGGATATGTCTCAGACTACGGAGCGCTTCCGGGCATTGTATACAGAGGAAAAAGATACCTGGGACGGGATTTTTCTGGGAACCAGTCTGGTGAGCCGCGGCTGGGTATCTCTGTCTCCATGGGAAAAATACGGGATGACGGTATATCCTATGTCTACGGACGGGCAGCCTTTTGTGCTGACAAAATATCTCATAGAAGAGGTTTTAAAATATCAGGATCTTTCCTTTGTGGTGGTAGATCTGCACGGACTTCGGGAGGGGGTTCTGAAGACGAACGGATCCAGAATACGGAATATTACGGATCATATGAAATGGTCCTCCAACCGGACGGAGGCCATTACCAGGGCGCTGGAATGGACCGATGAACATTATCCGGGGCGGATTGACAGCACAAGGCTCAATCGTCTTTCCTATTACTTTCCCCTTCTTCAGTTCCATTCACGGTTCACCCAGGAGGGGCTGTATCTGGAGGATGTGATCTGGCCGGAGAGTGAAATGAAGGGCGTCTATGATCTGGAGAGAACCACAGTGGTGGATGAGGAAGTGAAGCTTGAAAGCTGTACAGAGACAGGAGAGCTGACAGAGATGCAGACAGAGCTTCTGGAAGAATTCTTTGATTACACAGAGGAAAAGGATCTGGAGGTAATCTTTGTTAAAATGCCTTCCGCTCTCGATGAAGAGGTACAGGAGGTGCTGAACGCTCTGGCCGAATATGTGGAGGAGAGAGGATATCCGGTGCTGAATTTCAATGATCCGGAAATTCTGGAAGAATCTGGGATGGAAGGAACAGATTTTATGGACACGAAGCATCTGAATGCCAAAGGCGCCAGAACCTTCTCCGAATATTTTTCGGATTTCCTGTATGAAACTCTGGCGGCTGACACAGAAGTCCAGGACCACAGGGGAGAAGAAGGATATGAGAGCTGGGATGAAGCTCTGGAGAATTATGAGGTCTTCTACGAGGAGACTCTGGAAACCATGCGGGAGCAGTATCCGGAGCTTCAGATGGAGTTTGAATCATAAAAAGAGAGCTGGAAACCTCAGGCTTCCACAGTTCAGAAGCCGCAGAAAATCGGATTCTTGGGAGCGTATTTTGCTGTTGCTAAATGCTTGGGAAATCCATACAGAGATAAAAACATATGGTAAAATCAAAAACAACGTGTTATAATATTAAAACAGCATGTGATTTTCAAATCTATCAAAATTCTGCGCGGCGTCTGCCGTTCTGTTATCATTTCTGAAAATAGATCTTTGGAAAAATCTCAATGCTTACAACCAATCAAAGCAGAGAGGTTTTAAAGACAGGCGGAAGCGGCAGAAACCTCCTGCATAACGAAGGAGGTAATTGTATGACACAGGAAAACAATGGGGAAAAAACCGCGAAAAGCAGCAGAAATGGGGAAATTATAAGCCCGGCGCCGGCAGTCCGGAGCTATAAGGACAGGCTGTACGTTTCGGATCTGTATTCCGGCATGGTGCAGGGGAAGAATCTGTACGGAACAAAAAAGGTCGGTCTTCCCACGCCGCATTTTCTGATTTTTTATAATGGAGTGAAGGAACGTCCGGATCGGGAGATACTGAAACTTTCGGACCTTTTTCAGATTGAGGAAGAAGAATATTCTCTGGAACTAACGGCGGTCATGCTGAATATTAATCCCGGGCATAACAGGGAGCTTCTGGACTCCTGCCGGAGGCTGAAGGATTATTCAGAGTACACGAACCGGGTCAGGAGATACGCGGGAAGAGAAAATCTGGAGCAGGCAGTGGAGCGGGCCATTACGGAATGTATTCAGGAGGGGATTCTGGCGGACTTCCTGGAGAAATACAGAGCGGAGGTGAAAAGCGTGAGTATTTATGAATACAATGAAGAGCGGCACATGATGCAGGTGAAGGAAGAAGGACGGGAAGAAGGAAGAGAGGAAGGACGAAAAGAAGGACGGGAAGAGGGAAGAGAGGAAGGACGAAAAGAAGGCAGAGAAGAGGGGATCCGGATGGGCGGCAGAGCGGAAAGAAAGCGGATGAGCCGTCTGCTTCTGGCGCTGAAAAAGGCAGAGCGCATGGAAGAAATAGAAGCTGCCGCAGACCCGGCCTATCTGGAGAAGCTTTATCGGGAGTTTGGACTGTTGGAAAAGGATGAGGTGTCTTTGGAAGAGTAAGCCTCCTTCGTTCCGGCAAATGTTTGAAATAGAGTTTCCGAATTTGACGTTAGAATCCCGCAGTGTGATCGCGACTGTTAATTATTTTTAAAATGGGTCTTGATAAATTTAGAAAATCCCTATATTATAGGAGATAGTACGGTGAAAATAGGGGAAGTTATGCGTTGCGCCGTAAATTGAGGATGTATAAATAAAGAGTGTGATCCGTTAAGACTGATGGGAAGGGGAGCGCACAGCTACAAAAAGGAGGAAACACGGTGTTAGAGATTATGTCAAATGAAACGGAATCCGCTGCACGGATTATAGTGATCGGAGTTGGCGGCGCCGGAAATAATGCGGTTAATAGAATGGTTGAAGATACAATCGGAGGAGTGGAGTTTATCGGAATCAATACAGATAAGCAGGCGCTTCTTCTGTGTAAGGCGCCGACTACGATTCAGATTGGCGAGAAAGTGACGAAAGGACTTGGAGCCGGCGCAAAGCCCGAGGTAGGGCAGCAGGCCGCGGAGGAGAGCGCAGAAGAGATTCGCCAGGCCATTCAGGGAGCTGACATGGTCTTTGTAACCTGTGGTATGGGCGGCGGAACCGGAACAGGGGGAGCTCCTGTGGTAGCAGGGATTGCCAAAGAGATGGGAATCCTCACAGTAGGCGTTGTCACAAAACCCTTCCGTTTTGAGGCGAGGACGCGTATGAATAACGCGCTGACAGGAATTGAGCGCCTCAAAGAGAATGTAGACACCCTGATTGTAATTCCAAATGATAAATTGCTTGAGATCGTAGACCGGAGGACGACCATGCCGGAAGCCCTGAAGAAGGCAGACGAAGTGCTGCAGCAGGCAGTCCAGGGCATTACAGATCTGATCAATCTGCCGGCTTTGATTAACCTGGACTTCGCGGATGTTCAGACGGTTATGAAAGACAAGGGTATCGCCCATATCGGAATCGGACAGGCCAAGGGAGACGACAAGGCTCTGGAGGCTGTGAAGCAGGCCGTTGCCAGCCCGCTTCTTGAGACCACCATTGAAGGCGCTTCTCATGTAATTATCAATATTTCCGGAGACATCTCCCTGATGGATGCCAACGACGCGGCAAGCTATGTACAGGAGCTGGCGGGTGATGACGCGAACATTATCTTCGGCGCTATGTATGATGATACTTATGCGGATGAGGCAAGTATTACGGTGATCGCCACAGGGCTTGAGGATGTAAATGCCCAGCAGGAGAAGAACGCTTCCAGAAGCAGGAATTCTGTGCCGGACTTTAATTTCATGAAGAGAGACAGCCGGACTTCCAATACTCTTCCGTTCCAGAGGACAGCTCCTTCCACAGGAGCACCCAAGACAAGGCCGGCCTCAACTGCTCAGCCGGGATCTTCTGTGAGGATGCCGGAGAGCCGGGTGCAGGAAAGAGATATTCAGATTCCTGATTTCCTGAAGAGAAGCTGAATCAGAAAAGCAGAACCAAAAACAGAATGAGAAAAAGGAATCCTCCCAAGGTCATATGAGACTGAGGGGGGATTTTTGACGTATGGGGAGGCATTGGATTTTGCAATACCTTTGGCCCCTTTTCCGGGCGGCACATTGTTCATGATGTACCGCCCATTTTTAAAAAAAAACAAAAAACTATATATAAAAATGGAAATTCTTTATAAAACGTATGATTATGAAGAAAAAAATATATGAACAAGAGAGACTTTTCTTGTAAAGCCTAAAAGGACGTGATAAAATAGCGTTTAGAACAGGAAACTATAAGTAAATAGAGATTATTGCACCATAAAATATAAAACAAGGAGGAAGACTATGCCGGAAAAAATTCTGCGGGTAAAGATGCTGGGCGGATTCTCCCTTCGGTACGATCAGAAGGAGATAGTTCTGGATCGAAATGCAGTGTCTAAAACTACCCAGCTTCTGCAGATGATTCTGCTTTACGCAAAAGAAGGAATATCCAAGGCCGCGCTGATTGACGCGCTGTATGGCCGTGAAGAAGTGGAAAATAAAAACGGAAGTCTGAATAATACGATTTTTCGCCTGAGAAAGCAGCTGAAAGCATCCGGTCTGCCGGACAGCAGCTACATTGTGATATGGGGAGGGATCTGCCGGTGGGACAGAAAGATTCCGGTGCAGACGGACTGCCTGGAGTTTGAGAGAATCGTACGGCAGGGACAGAGGGCAGAAGATAAGACGGAGAGGATGAATGCCTTTCTGGAAGGATGCAGGCTCTATACCGGAGAATTTCTTCCCAGCATGATCGGAGAGGACTGGGTTACAGTGCGGAACATTCATTACCGGGATCTGTACTTTTCCTGTCTTACAGAGCTGTGTGACTGGCTGAAGGAGGAAGAAAGATACGAAGAGATCTATCAGCTTACTACCATTGCGGCAGAGATCTATCCTTTTGAAGAATGGCAGATTTACAGAATCGACAGCCTGATCGCCATGGCCCGGTACAAGGAAGCTATGGAAGTATATGAGAAGACCTCCAAGATGTTTTTCGATGAGCTGAGTCTTCCGCCTTCACCGGAGATGCTGAAGCGGTTTCGGCTTATGAGTGAGAGAATTTCCCAGTCGGCCGGGGCCATAGAAGATATTAAGAACAGACTGGTGGAACGTGAGAAGGCAGGAGGAGCCTACTACTGCACCTTTCCCAGCTTTGTGGATATCTACCATGTGATCAGCCGCATGATGGAGAGAAACGGTGTCTCCGTCTACATAATGCTCTGTACCCTCCGGGCAGAGAGAGTGGGGGCGAACCCGCAGGAGCGGGAAAAGGAGGTATCTCTTCTATTAAAAGAGGCTATCCGGAAAACGCTGCGCCGGGGTGATTTTTACACGAAGTATAATGAGAAGCAGTATCTGATCATGCTCTCCGGCATTAATCAGGAGAACTGCGGCAAGGTTTCGGGACGGATCAACGGTACCTTCCGGGAGCTGCTGAAGCGGAATGACTATAAAGTAGATTATTATGTGGCCTCCGTGGCGGAAGTGGAGCCGATTGCTCCGGAAGAAAGCCAGGCGTTCCGGAATACGGAAAATATCTGGAAAAAATAAAAGGAAAGAGGTCAAGAAATAGGCTGTCTGCTATAGTAAACTTATACTAGGCAGAAAACCTGAAAAAGTTTTACATAGATACCATATAGAAGAGGCCGGACGGACAAAGATGTTCCTGTCAGAGAAGGGGAAAGGCTGGTGCAGATTTGAGAGAAGGAAAAAGGAAAAGAGGAACTTTCGTGGTGCATATCCATCACTGCGAAAACGCTACCTGGCAGGGGGAGGTAGTGTGGGCGGATCGGAATCAGACGCAGAAATTTCGAAGCGCTTTGGAGCTTATAAAGCTTATGGACAGCGCCTTGGAAGAATCGTCAGAACAGGGGGAACCGAAAGATGCTTCCATTTAAAATGAATCTGAACGCTCCAAATATCGTAAATATCTGTGTGGACCGCCGTGAGGGAGAGGCGCGTTCCGGGCGGCTGTACTGCCGCTATACAAAGGAGGAGATCCCCTTTCAGAACGAATGTCATCTTTTGAAAATTATGGACGCGTTCATGGATCGGATCGGATATCCCCAGGCTTCCGTGAAAATGCGGAGCTACAAAAAGAAGGAGGAGCCTTCAGGTGAAATTCCCGGAACCGTCTCGGATGGAGAAGAGATCTTCCAGCAGAGGGGAACCCTGGCAACCTTTTTTATTTATGTTCAGTACAGGCAGCATGCCACCTGGCAGGGTGAAGCGGTCTGGGTGGAGAAGGGTGAGATCCGGAAGTTCAGAAGCGATCTGGAGCTGCTGAAGCTGATGGATGAAGCCTGCTGAGACCCGGATATATTCTTTCATGAAAAAGGAAAAATAAGAGAAAATACGAATTGAGAAAGAGTTCGAGAAAGAACTTCTTTGCTATAATTGAGACAGCTCAATTTTTATATATATCATAAAAAGAAAAAGGAAAAGTTATAAAGAAGGGAGAAAGAATTATGAGGAAGAGAAATCGATGGACCAGACTTCTGGCTATGATTTTGGCAGTGGCCATGGTACTCTCGAGTCAGTCGGTGACGGCGTTTGCCACACAGTTTGGCGCTGTGGTAAATAACGGCACGAATGAAACCGAGACGCCGGATGAAACGCAAACGACAGATGAAACTGACTCCGAGGCAAACTCACTGCCTTCACCGGATCAGTCGGCGGAGACGACGGTGAATAAACCGGGAATTATCACTGCTGAGACCAGTGTGAACCTTCGGGAGGAGCCGGGAACGGATTCAATTGTGGTAACCCAACTTGAAAACGGAACATCAGTTACAGTAGTTTCACAGATATCTGTGTCCGGTGCAGATAGTGAAGAAGAACTCTGGTACCGAGTAAAATATGAAGAAGGAAATGTAGAAGGATATGTGCATTCCGATTATGTAGTGTTGGAGCAAGCCAATACAATGCTTCTGGAAGGAGACGAGACAGACGAATCAGAAGAGACACCAGAGTCAGAAAGTCTTTCTGTTGATGATACGGCAGAGTCTTATTATGGACAAAACGCATCAAATCGTCAGACAGTAGCAACGGTCTCGATTCGTAAAGATTTCTCAGGAACGACGGTAAAGGCCGGAGAGACAGTTAATTATATCATCAATTATACTCTTAGAGCGGCAGCCAATTACGGCTACGCAAATCAGGCCCAGTCTCTGTATGATACATATGACGATACAGAAATCAGGCTGAAGCTTCCAAGCGGGCTGAGCATTGATACAACCACAGCAATCAGCGGAGTAACAGCATCTTATGATACAGTAACAGGGGAGTATGTATTCACTCTTGCGAATGATTCCATTAATGCTCAGAGTGCTACGAGCGGTTCGTTCAGTATTCCGGTAGATGTGGAGGGAAATGGCTCCCTGGAAATCGGGCATGAGTTCGACATGGACGGAGCTGCCGAGTACCTGAAGATTATTACCCACTTTACTGTAAAGGATAAGACAGATGAGGAAAATATTCGGGATGTTGAAACATATACACAGACAAATGCCACATCATCTGTTCTTGATACCTTAACTTCAACCACAGATGATGAATGGGGAATTGAAAAGAGCTATGTAGAAAACACAGTATCACCTAACCGGTCTCAGGTTACTGTAAGATTCCTTTTGAAGGTTGGGCTGATTCAGAGAACAGAGGAGTCTGGAGAGATCAGAGAAGAGATTGTTTCGGATGAAGGCGTTTATGCGAGGGTAGGACGAGTTCCCTTTGCGGATGGCAGTACGATTGATCTGACAGACACTCTGGCTGAGCTAAAGGATCGTCTTGGTACGACAACGATTAGTCCCGTAAGCATAACTGTAACGGAGAATTTTGGAGACCAGACGCCACATTCTGTAACCAGCGGGACAGAAACTTCCGTAGCAGTTAACACCTGCGGGGCGAAAGGTATTAGCGGCGTGGCATCAAGCGCTCCATATTATTCCGAATATTATGTAGATGTAGTATACCCTTATGAGAAATTTATTGCCCAGTATTATGATACAAACCGCAATCCGCTGACCATTACAAATACGGCATCTATCGCCTATACGCTGAAGGGAGGAAGCGAGAATACAGATTCTTCCACTGCCACAACTTCAATAGTCGAGGTGACAAGTCCGGCAGAATTGACGATTCAGAAATATGTCCTGGGATATGGTGAAAGCGGGCAGGGAACGCTTTATGCTTACACAGCAAATGGCTGGGCTCCTGTTTCGGGTCCTGCAGGATTTACGATTACAAATACGGATGGCAAGGGCGCTACACTGTATACAAGGGTAAGCAATGGAGACGGTACCTATACGTACAGCACCCTTTCAACAGACGGAATAGTGTCCATAGATCCTTCTGTGTCAGGAGCGGACGGAACAGTAACTGTATATCTGGATCCCGGCGCTTATACTATAAAAGAGACAACGGTACCGGTTAATACAGTAAGTAAAACGGAAGCGCAGAACAAAACCCTGACGGCGGAAGCGAACACCACAGTAAGCTTTACCAACCAGGAGCTTCTGGGAACGATCCGCATTGAGAAGCAGGGAACTGTAAATGGCAATACATCCGGTCTGAATGGGGCTCAGTTTGGGCTGTATGCGGGTACAGATCCGAACTGTGAAGGCGGTCCACTGCGGACAGGAACCACAGCTGCGGAGGGAAATACGAATGGTATTCTGGAGTTTGACCGGCTGATACCTGGTACATATTATGTAAAGGAGATATCAGCGCCTGAAGGATATATAGCGGATACTCAAATATGGACGGTAGAAATAACAAAAGCTGACGATGTAGTGACAGTGACAGTAAGCGGGAATACAGACTCCACAGTGACCGACAGAATCCAAAGCACAAATATCAGCAATACGGCTTATTTGCAGCTTCAGAAACAGTATCGTTGGTTTGGAAGTACGACCAGTAACGAAAATTGGCAGAATGTCAATAATGGAAATTACAGACTGTTTGACGATGCATTTACGCTGCTTCGGAGTACAGATAGTACACTTTCAAAAGAGCAGTGGGATGAAGTTGCAACGAATCTGGATCTGTCATCATCGGGTACGTATCTCAGCTCTGCCCTGGATGTTTATGATGCCAATGGAAGGTTGTACTACTACTGTTTCAAGGAAGTCCTTCCTGATAACTGGCATGCGGCGGGTGAGACAATAGAAACAACGGCTAGCGGAACAAGAAGGATCGTATATTCAAATTCTGTTACTTTGGAACAGAAACAGGGGCATGCAAGCTCTGATCCGCAGAAAATTGTCATGCAGAATACGCAGAATGGAACTTTGACTCTTACAAAGCGCTTTGTGACAATTAATGCTCAGGGACAAAAAGTCGTGAGTACAGCAAACAGCTCTAAGGCAGCCTCTTTCGATCTGTACCGGGAGATCAATGGCGTGTATACGAAGGTAAACACAGACTCCTACACAACAAATGCTTCCGGACAGATTACAGTTCCAAACCTTCCGGCTATGGATGTTTCCGGAAATATTATTGATTATTACTGGGTAGAGACTACGGGAACCGGCTATCTTCAGGAAAGCAGTGCGAGCAATGTGACTACTATAAATGTAGGAACTGGAGATGGTCAGACTCAGGCGCTTACCGCGGTAGGTCCTTTTAATTTCAGTTCAGACACTGCGGCAGGAGGAGCTAATCTCAATCAGTCTGTTACAGTTACAAATGTGGAACAGAAGGTTCCTGTAAAGATTCTGAAAATAGACGAGAACACGAAAAGCTATCTGCCTGGGGCTAAGATTACAATCTACCGAGGTTCTGTAGAAGATAGCAATATTGTAACTGGATATAATAATGTGGCAATTCCTGAGGGCGGTCTGACGGCTGTTCTGGAGACAGGATATGAATATATTATTCGAGAGACAACGGTGCCCCCTCATTATACAAAGGCAGCTGACATTGAGATTGACCTTACAGATAAAACTGTGACAAGTGCAGGCAGCGATCTGGTAACAGAGACTCTTTCCAATAAGCCGGATCCTTCCGTAACTATTACTAAGAACCGGAAAAATGCGGATGGATCAACCACTACACTGGCAGGGACTAGCTTTGAAGTTTACACAAGGAGTGCAGACGGAAGCTTTGTCCGTGTAACAGAAGACGGGCAGAATGTTACCCTGGTGTCCGGAACTCCTCTTTATCTGAAGGCAGGAACTTATTATCTCCATGAGGTAGTAACGTCTGACATGCAGGTGCTGGATCCGGATGACTATAAAGAGCAGTATGAGAGCTATAAACACGAATATGATGATATTAATAAGGTATTCTATTTTGGACCGTATACAGTTCAAGACCAGATGGCTACTCAGTCGCTTGGCACGATTACCAATATTTCCAGTCTGGGCAATGTACAGGTAAAGAAAACAGATGAGGAAGGAAATCCTCTGAAAGGCGCGGAACTGGAGATTTACTATAAGGGGGCTGACGGGGAACATGTAGTTCAGACCCTGGAAACACCGGAAAGCGGCGTGGTAACCTTTACCGGACTCCAGGTGTATGAGTCAGACGGTACGAAGAGAACTTATTATATCAGAGAAAAAACAGCACCGGAAGGATATTATTCAGACGGCACAGAGCTTGAAACAACTCTCATAGCAGGAGAGCAGATCACCACGGTGCATGGTGCGACCGGGGAGGGCGCACAGCCTCTCACTCTTGTAAATAAGGAAGAGACCACCTTCACAGTTAAAAAGGTGTACTATGACGTCTGGGAACATAGCTTCACAAATACGGAGATTTCTTTGCAGGGAGCAGAGATTGCCCTTTACAGGAAAACGTCAGATGGCTATGAGTTTGTAGAGATGAAGTCTACAGATGTGCTGGGTCAGGTAACCTTCGAAGGCCTTACCCAGGAGGATGAATATGTAGCTGTGGAGTATAGTATTCCTGACAGAGAAGAACTGAAGTTTGTAGAACCGAAAAATGGAAAGCTGCTTTCAGAAGACAGTCCTTCAAATCCTCCGACAACACTTACGGAAGACCAGTTGAAGAACTATAATGTAGTATCACGCCAGGGAACTGCTGTACAGACCATGACCAATGTGATTCACTGGACACAGCTCCGTGTAGAGAAATTTAAAATGGTCTATGAGGAAGGAGTTGATCCTTCAAATCCTGGAGAT
>DVGK01000083.1 GCA_018712785.1 Candidatus Choladousia intestinavium
GCACAAACGGAATAAATTTTCTCTTTGTTCATATTTTTCGCCTGACTTTTTATACATTCTGCCTAAAAAAGGTTTTTGCATCTCAATTCAAAAAAAGAAAAAGCACTTTACATGTTTCCATATAAAGTGCTTCACATATGTCTACAGCATTTTATTTAGTTTTTTATCAAAACTCACTACTTCATCGCCAAGTATCCTATGCCTAGCTATCAGGACACAATCTACAAAATCAAGAGATCTTTCTTGTGAAAATAACTTCAATGCTTCGCATACAGTCTCCTGATTCTCAATACTGATTTCATCCAAAAACTCAATTAAAGTCTTTGCAATCTCTGTACGTTCTACCTTATATACACCTTTCAGCACATATACGACCTCTGCCAAAATTTCAATCAAAGTAAATGCCCCTGCTTCAATTATCTTTTTTGCTTCTTGGGACATCTGTGGATGATCCCCCAGAAGGTACCGCAGAATCACATTCGCATCAATCAGCTTTATCATATCTTTCTGTCACTGCTCTCTCATATGCCCCTTCCTCCAGTTCACGTTTTACCGGGTCCGCATACTGTGAAAGCCTGCCGTATGTGCTTTTACGGTTTGCGGACATCACAAAGGGCATTCCATTTTCCAGCACACTCTGTTTCGCAAAAATCCGTACTGCCTCCGCGAAGGAAGTTCCCAGTTCACGATACAATGCTTCTGCTTTCTCTTTCAAATCCGCATCCATGCGAACCTGCAATGTTGCTTCTTTTGCCATAGTGCCACCTCCCTTTTGTAATACAAACGTACTGCAAAACCTCTTTTTTGTCAATAGGAGAATTTATGTTTTTATTCAGCTTCCAATAGTTTTTCCACATATGCGCTGTAAAATCCATTATAAAAATCACCCGGAACCACTTCCATAACTTCTTCGCTGACCTGGATCTCTGCCTGTTCCGCTTTTCCTTCCAGAATTTCACCCATATACTTCTGAAGGATCTCCTCCCTTAGACGGATCTCTTCCTCTGACAGCCCTTCCTCGTCTGTCCAGTCTGTTCCTTCCACTACATCCTGATCCTCTTCCTCTGTATAATTTTCATATTGCGCCGGTTCCAGGTAATATTCACTTTCAGGCTCTGCGGCAAGCTCAGCCAATTCTTCAAAAAGATACCCTATTGCCGAAATCCTCTCAAAGCTTTCCTGGCTGACAAGCAGATCTCTCAGCGCCCCTTCTTCTCCTCCCATAGACTCCAGCTCTTCCTCGTAGCTGTCAGAAATTTCCGCGGACACTTCCTCTGAAAGCTGAATCTCTTCCTCCGCGGCAAGATTCTCTATCACTCCGTGGAGACGCAAAGTATCTTCCGCTGCTTCCCGGGCATACTCATTTACCGTACTTCCATCCTCCAGAGCCGCCTCCCATTTCACCGAACCGTCCTCTTCATTTAAATAAGCCTCCGTTATTTCATCCAGGCTTCCGTAAAGGCTGATCTGATTCTGAATCTGATCACAGGAATTAAAAAGCCAGTAAAAGTATATTTCCGCCGGAAACTCATTGCCGTCCACGGTTATGGCTGTTTCCGAACCATTGATTCCCGTGAGAAAGGAATATATGTTTCCTGTCTCTTCGCCGCTTGCCGAAAAAGAAAATACAGAAAAAGTCAGTATCAATCCCAGCAGCTTTAAAAATCTTTTTTTCATATCGTTCCGTTCCTCCTTTTGGAGTAATTGTACAAAAAAAGATGGGTTCTGACACTTTTATGCACGAACTGCACATAATCTGCACAAAATGTCAGGAACCCTGCCTTGGAATCAAAATTTTCAGTTGAAACCAGTTATCCTTTGCCGAGAGGCTTATAGCGCCTTCATATTTTTTTACCGTATATTTAATACTCTTTATTCCGTACCCATGATATCCTTTTTCCCTCTTTTTGGTGGTAAGAGGAATGCCTTCTTTCATATCCAGCCTGCCCTGGAAATAATTTTCAAACCGCAGAATCACAAAGTTTTTCTGCGCGAAAACAGCCATATGGATCAGACGCTTCTCCGGTTCTGGAATCTTTTTTTCACACTCAATGGCATTGTCCAAAGCATTTCCCAAAATACTGCAGATGTCCGCCACATCCATAAAATCGAGAAGCTTTCCGTCTGCCACACAGTTAAAGGTAATTCCCTCTTTTTCACATGCTACGCTTTTGCTGGTCAGAATGGTATCAACCACGCTGTTTCCTGTTTTGTTCTGCGCTTCATAC
This sequence comes from Candidatus Choladousia intestinavium, assembly GCA_018712785.1. Classification (GTDB taxonomy): domain Bacteria; phylum Bacillota; class Clostridia; order Lachnospirales; family Lachnospiraceae; genus Choladousia; species Choladousia intestinavium. The sequence goes on from DVGK01000083.1 coordinate 2,229, forward strand.
AGATGGATTCCTTCTTCCATCTGATCCAGAAATTCATTTTTCTTTTCAGGATCTTTCTCTTCCCGAAGCACCGCAATCTGATGCTTCAGATCGTGGTATTTATAATTGATCAGATCAATGCTCTCTTTGGATTGCTGATACTGAAGATACTGATTCCGAAGCGCGCTCTGCATGACATCCAGCTCACGGCGGGTCCGTATCTCTGTCCTCTGCACATGATACGCGTACATCATTGCGACTCCGGCGAAATCTACCATTGTCCGCACGATAATAACCCCATCGGAAAACCGGCTGCTAAAAGGCGTAGAAACCTGAAGGAAGCTGAGATTACTCATCGTGAAAACAGAAATTGTGATCAATATCACTGCAAAAAGCTCATTAGAAGTAATATTCAGAACCAATTTTACGTTCTTCTGTCTGTTGAGAAGCCACCACATAAACAGAAAGATTACTCCATAAGAAAGAATTAAAAAACCTAAAGAAATTACCCAGGAAGTGTTTTCTTCAAAGAAAAAAAGATAAATCTGCCACTCCAGTGACGCCGCAAACTCTGCCAGCACAAAAGCCTGCAGTCCGCAGTAGACAGCATCCATCCAGCTTCCTTTAATACACAGCGCCACGAAACCGATCATCAAAAGTACCGCCACAGCCATGCAGACCAGCCATAGGAAATTTCCCATCCCCTCTGTGACAACCAGAAATACTGCCTGAACAGTCAGCAGAATCGCTGAGACAACAGCTAATCGCCAGCCTGACAATTTTCTTTTTACGGACAGAATATAAACCATGCAGGCCGCCCATTCTGCCAGGGCGGTATAAAATCTCGGAATGTCCGGCAGCATCTTTCCCATCATTTCACTTCACCCCAGTAATTGGCCAAGGCCTCCATAAAAAGATTTTTCCTGGCCCGGCTCAGCATCAGTCTCTCATTTCTCACAATAGCGCAGCTATCCTGCACCCCTTCTACACAGGCCAGATTGATCAGATATCCTTTATTGCCCCTAAAAAAATTCTTATCCTTCAGCTCTTCCTCAATATTTTTCATAGTTCCGGCGCCTTCGTAGTTGCCTGAAGCAGTATGATAGATCAGAGTATGACCCTGGCTTTCCACATAGTAGATATCCGCCGCGTTAATACGCATAATTCCGTTTCTCACATTAATCAGAAGATTCTTCTGTGTTCTCTTTTTGATTTTGCTGATAGCCCGTCCCAGACGCTCTGAAAACGCAAAATAGGAGATCGGCTTGACAACGTAATCCAGCGCTTCCACCGCATATCCCCGTATCGCATACTGACGCATATTGGTGATAAATATAATAATCACCTGAGAATCCTGCCGCCGGATTTCTTCTGCCGCAGACATGCCGTCCATAAATTTCATCTGAACATCCATAAGAATAATATCAAACTGCGCCTTATATCCGTTTACAATGCCATCGCCATCTGTATAGCGCGTGATCACAAAACCTTCTTTCTTTTCTGCTTCATACTGATGGAGGAATGACTCCAGCTGCGCCGCGTACAGTTCTTCATCCTCCACAATTGCAATTCTGATCATGCCAACTCCATCTCCGTCATCCAAATCCTCTTCTTTACTGAAGCATTACGTATATCCGCTTATTTATTTCTGAAACAGACGCTTTCTGCCGCCTTCTCTCTGCACTCAGGCCGCACCAATCCTTCCGGCTGGTACGGCCTGAGTGAATGTTTCTGTGTTATTTCACCGCTCCGATCAAATCTCCTACCTTTTCCACCTGGTACTGCTCCATATAATCCTCAATCCCTTTCAGGATCTCCAGGGTAGCCCGGGGATTCGTAAAGTTTGCCGTGCCCACAGAGACTGCCGATGCCCCTGCCAGCAGGAATTCCACCGCGTCCTCCCCTGACATGATTCCACCCATGCCGATGATTGGAATCTTCACAGCCTGGGCCGTCTGATATACCATCCGAAGGGCTACCGGCTTAATGGCCGGGCCGGAAAGTCCCCCTGTCTTATTAGCCAAGGCAAAGGTTCTCCGATGAATGTCGATTTTCATTCCTGTCAAGGTGTTGATCAGGGACAGGGCGTCCGCCCCGCCTGCCTCCGCCGCCCGGGCAATCTCTGTGATGTCCGTGACATTGGGACTCAGCTTCATGATCACCGGCTGCCTGGCGGTCTTTTTGATTTCTTTCGTAATCGCCTCTACGGCTGCCGGGTCCTGGCCAAAAGCAATTCCGCCGCTTTTTACGTTTGGGCAGGAGATATTGATTTCCAGAAGATCCACCGTTTCTCCGGAAAGCCGTTCCACCACCTGGCAGTAATCTTCTGTTGTCTTTCCGCACACATTTACAATAACCTTCGTGTCAAACTGCCTGAGAAAGGGAAGATCTCTGCTGCAGAAGGTTTCTACTCCGGGATTCTGCAGGCCAATGGCATTCAGCATTCCGCTGGCTGTCTCCGCCACCCGTGGGGTAGGATTGCCCGGCCACGGCACATTTGCCACACCCTTTGTCACTACAGCTCCCAGTCTGGACAGGTCTGTGAATTCGCTGTATTCCATTCCCGAGCCAAAGGTACCGGATGCCGTCATCACCGGATTTTTCAGCTCCACACCGGCAATTTTCACACTCATCTGTTTCATCATCTTTTCCTCCGCCTCTACAGTTCTACTTCTTCCGCCCGGAATACAGGCCCTTCTTTACAGACTCTCTTATTCTTTACCCCTAGATGCTCATCCGTCTCTACAGACTTGCAGACGCAGCCCAGGCAGGCTCCAATCCCGCAGGCCATCCTCTCCTCCATGGAGATCCAGCACTCAATTCCCTGAGAAAGAGCGAACTCCTTCACTCCCCTCAGCATGGGCATGGGGCCGCAGGAATAGATCACGTCCGCTTTGAGGCCGTTCTCCCGGATACAGTCCAGCACAGTACCTTTCGTACCGGCGCTTCCATCCTCCGTAGCCACATAAAGCCTTCCGGCGGCGGAAAGCTCTCGGGTCAGAAACGTTTCATCTCTGTACCCGGCCACCACTATAGCCTCCCCTTCTATCTGCTGCGCCAGCTCCGCCAGAGGCGGGATGCCGATTCCTCCGCCGATGAGAAGGGCTGTCTTTCCTTCGGGGCATCTCTCTTTTGGAAAACCGTTTCCCAGCGGCCCCATCACCTGAAACCTGGTTCCCGGTCCATAGGAAGAGAACTCCCTGGTCCCTTTTCCCGCGATTCGGTACACCAGCCGGAGGTTTCCCATTTCCCCGTCAATCTCACAGATACTGATGGGCCTTGGAAGCAGTCTGCTGGCATCCCTGCAGTACAGGCTGACAAACTGTCCGGGACCTGCCAGAGCGGAAATCTCAGGCACGTGAATCCACATGCTGAATATCCCGGAAGCAATCTCCTCCTGAGACACAACCACAGCTTCTTCCATCTTCTTTTCCGCCATCTCTGCCTCCTATCTTCTTCCTAGAGCTCCGTTTATATCCGCGATCATATCCTCTACCGCCGCCCGGCTTGCCTTGGCAAAATTCTCCGGGCCGAACTTCCGGTATTTCTCCTGCTTATACGCCGCAATAATTCCTCTGGAGGAATTTACAATGGCGCCCATGCCATCCTCGTTAAAGTAATGCACCAGGTCTTCCGCCTTGCCTCCCTGGGCGCCGTACCCCGGCACCAGAATAAAGCACTTAGGCATAATCTTTCTGAGAACCTTTCCCATTTCCGGATAAGTAGCTCCCACTACAGCGCCTACATTACTGTACTGGCCGTCCATACAGGTATCCGCCCATTCTGCCACCTTTTCTCCTACCAGCTCGTAGAGGGGCCTTCCATTCACAAGCTGATCCTGAAACTCCCCGCTGGAGGGATTGGATGTCTTCACCAGAAGGAAAATCCCTCTGTCCTCTTCCCGGCATACATCCAGAAACGGCTTCACGCCGTCGATTCCAAAATAGGGATTTACCGTAATAAAGTCCTCGTCAAAAGGATAGTAAGTTTTGCTTCCTACAGACACCTTCCCTAGATGCCCGCAGGCATACGCCTGAGAGGTAGAGCCGATGTCTCCCCGCTTCACATCACCGATGACCACCAGGCCCTTTTCCTTGCAGTAATCCACTGTCTTCTTAAAAGCGGCCAGTCCCGGAAGCCCGAACTGCTCATACATGGCGATCTGAGGCTTCACAGCCGGAATCAAATCCCACACTGCGTCTACGATCTCTTTATTATACTGCCACACAGCCTCCGCAGCCCCGTCCAGGGTTTCGCCCTTTTCTTCAAAGGCTCTTTTTGTGATATGCTCCGGAATATATCCCAGCATGGGATCCAAACCTACCACAATGGGAGCTCCTGTCCTGCGGATTTTTTCCATAAGTTTCTGAATCATTCTCCTGTCCTCCGTCCTTCTGCTTTTGTGCAAATCATTTTCGTTTTCCTATTCTAACACAAGGCCTTTTCTGGCACAAGCCTTCCGGTTAGTCATTTTATATAGGAAAACAAGTATTTTCTTACTCCATTCACGCTGTAGGCCGCGAAGCAGAGCGCAGCCCGCACTGGTCCAAAGCCGTGATATCGATACGCCTTATAGGTTTTCCCGGCGGATGCCAGCTTATTCCCGGACTTCCCGCTGGCTGACAGGCGGTATTTCAGCAGAGGCTGATTGACTGCCGCAGCCCGTCTGTATTTTTTCAAAAGGTTCAGCCACAGAATATAATCCTCGTGGCTGTCCTCATGCTCCATAGGATTCTCCCTGGCCACCTCCGTTCTCAGCAGCACAGAGGAACAGTTGATGCAGTTGTGAAGAAGGAGCCGGGGATAAGTTATTTTCTCCCTGACTCCAATCACTCGTCCTGTCAGCTTTCCTTCCGGCGTCACCAACTCCCGGCCCGTAGCGCAGAGCACTACTTTTTCCTTTTTCATAATGGCCAGCTGCGCTTTCAGCTTTCCGGGAGCCCACCAGTCATCCGCGTCCAGAAAAGCCACATATTCGCCCCTGGCCAGACGCACTCCCCTGTTTCTGCTTCCGGAGGCGCCAAGCTTCTCTTTATTATGGAAGTAACGGATCTGGGCAAAAGAACTGTACCGCTCCATAACCTGATCCAATTCATCGGGAGACTGATCGTTCAGCACCAGAATTTCCAGAGAAACCTCCTGGACCAGCGCGGAATCCAGGGCCTGAGAAATTGTGGCGGCACACCGGTACGCCGGTATGATGACAGAAACCAGCGGCTTCAGTCCTGATCCCTCTTCTCTTCCCTTACTGCCGTTGTCTGCCATTGCTCCACTCCTTCCGTATTTTCTTTCTGAAACAGAATCTTGGCCGTAGTGGCCAGGAGCTGCAGATCCAGAAAGAAGGAATAATTTTCAATATAGGTCAGGTCCAGTTTCAGCTTATCATAGGGCGTTGTGTTATACTTGCCATATACCTGGGCATAGCCGGTGAGACCTGCCTTTACCTTAAGCCGGTAGGAAAACTCCGGAATATATTTTTCATACTCAGCGGCAATCTCCGGCCGCTCCGGCCTTGGCCCCACCAGCGACATATCCCCTTGGATAATGTTAATCAGCTGAGGCAGCTCATCCAGATGGACATTCCTTAAAACGCGCCCCACCGGCGTAATCCGGTCATCTCCTTTTCTGGCCAGCCGGGCGCCGTTCTTTTCTGAATCCACTCTCATGCTGCGGAACTTGTATACCTGAAAAACTTTTCCGTTTAAGGTCAAACGATCCTGCCGGTAAAATACGGGGCCCCCGTCATACAGCTTTACCAACAGGGCAATAATCAGCATCACCGGTGAAAGTATGATCAGCATGAGAACGGAGCAGATCAGATCGAAAGTTCTCTTGATCACCTGTTTTTCCACCGTAAGGCCGCAGTTCCTGAAAAGAAGCAGCGGCGTGTCGAACATATGGATCTTTTCGGAGCTCATAATCATAATATCCGAAATCTTCGGCTGGCAATAGCACCGGATGTTTCTTTCAAAACAGAACTTCACCAGGACATTTCTCTCATGAGCCGGCAGATCTCCGATCATAACAGCCTGATACTTGGGAATTTCTTCCTTAATCGCCTCCAGGCCGCAGCTTACATTCATAGATCCCTTTACCACATATTTGTCCTTCCTCTCCGCCAGTTTCTTGGACAGAGATTCATATCCCCGGTTGCCGTAAATCAGCAGCACCTCCCTGGGCGGATAAATCCTGGCATAAATCCAGCGCATAAAAACAACCCAGCACAGAACAGCCACAAGATTGAAACCGGTTACCCGAAGGATCGGCCCCATATGGGTGAGAAATTTCCAGCGGCCGATGAGCGCAAGCTGCAGATAGGCCACCATATTTACAATCAGCACTGAAAAAACCTGGGCCAGAATCACATCCAGCACTCTCATATATCCCACGCGAAATGCGGAAAAAAGCTTAGACACCACAATCACCATGGCTGCGTAAAGGGCAATCAGCGCCCAGTTCCCTCTGTTCCAGTACAGCTTTCCAATCACATCTGCCCGGCAGTAGTCATGGAACCATGCATAGGCAAAGGCCCCTGTCTGAATCCCTATAATCAGCACTGATGCCAGAAACATAATAAGCCGTTTGTAGCGCTCTCTTCTGCGCAATCCAAATCACCCGCCTTCTGAAATATTGCAGCAGTCCGTCCATCTCCCAGGCGTTCCGGCAGACCGTGCAGGTATTCCTCCATATTCGTTCCCATTATAAAACAGTTCCAGGTAATTGACAACTAAAAAGGTTATTGAGAGTTTATAAAAAACTTAAGAATTTTACCTGCCTCTAAGAGTTGCAATGTATGATTCTGGAAGTTATAATGACAGTGAAACAGTGAAAGAATGCTTGCTGTATCTCTACACATAGTATTCTTTCTTTATCTACTGTTTTTATTTAAGGGAAGAGAGGGAGGAAAATGAAAATTAAAAAATGGTTATCTGCCATCTGCCTGGCGGCTGCTCTGTCATTCGCCCTGCCGGCGGCAGCTTCGTTACTGGGACAGTCTCCGGGACTTTCCACCGTTCTGGCCGAAGAGGAAGGGTGGAACCAGAACGAGAACGGTTGGTACTATCTTCGAAACGGCCAGAGGCTTACGGGTCTTCAATCCATCGGAGGAGCACAGTATTTTTTCAATGAAAATGGTTACCGGATAACCGGTACGGTAAAGATCGGCAAATATACCTATCTTTTCCGGCCCAGCAACGGAAAGCTCTGCACAGGCTATGCCGGATTAAGAAAGCTGAACAGGGGAGACGACTTCTATTATCTTTTTCTGAATTCCAGAAAAGGGCGCGTCGCCACCAGGCAATGGGTAAAATCCAACGGCCGCTACTATTACGCGGACGCCTCCAGCAAAGTGAATCTGGGAACCATTAAAGTCGGCAGGAAGCTGTATCACATTACCACAAAAGGCCGCATGACCTCTTACGGAAGATCCTCATACGATAAGAAATACTATTACGCGGGATCAAACGGCGTTTTAAAAACGGGCCTTCAGAAAATTAACGGCAAAACGTATTATTTCAGTCCCAAAACGGGCGCCCGGCAGACAGGCACTGTGAAGGTGGGCAAAAATACTTACTATTTTACCTCCAAGGGCTACGCCAAGTCCGGCTGGGTTAGGCAGAATAAAAAATATTATTACTATGGGACCAACGGCAAGAAGCTTACAGGGCTGCGCACCATCAAGGGGAAAAAGTACTACCTGGATCCCAAGAAGGATGGCGCCAGAACCGTCAGCAGCTGGAAGAAGATCGGCAAGCATTATTACTATTTTGATTCCAAGGGCGTCATGAAAACCGGCTTCTTCAATGTAAACGGAAAGCGGTATTACGCAAACTCCCAGGGAATCCGGCGCAAGGGCTGGCAGACAGTCAACGGACGTAAATACTATATGGATAACAAAACCGCCGTGATGAAAACCGGATGGTTTAATTACAAAAATAAAAAGTATTACCTGAATCCCAACAAAAATGCCTCCTCCTACGGAGCGGCCATGACCGGCTGGGTTAAGATCAAGGGTTCCTGGTATTATTTCAATTATGACGGCACCATGAAGACCGGATGGCTTCTGGATAACATGAAATACTACTATCTGGATAAGAAAACCGGTAAGATGCTGACCGGAAAGCAGAAAATTGACGGAAAGACTTACAATTTCGGCTCCAGCGGCGGCTTTAAAGCACAGCTTTCCGGCGAGTGGGTGATCAAGGTAAACCGTGTGATGAACTGTATTACAGTATACCGGGGCGATACGCCTGTAAAGGCGATCGTATGCTCTACCGCGAGAGATGGGGTAAGCACTCCCAAAGGAACCTTCCGGCTCCTGGACAAATTAAGATGGCATGAGCTGATCGGTCCCTCCTGGGGGCAGTACTGCTCCCATATCACCAGCGATATCCTGTTCCATTCCGTGCCCTGTACCAGATACCGGGATAATCACTCACTGAATGCAGCGGAGTTCAATAAGCTGGGAACAGCCGCCTCCGCCGGCTGCATCAGGCTGACGGTGGCGGACGCCAAGTGGCTGTATGACAACTGCCCGGTCGGCACAAAGGTTGTGATCTATGACAACCGATCTACACCTGGACCTCTTGGAAAGCCATCTGCTCCCAAGATTCCTCTGTCGCAGAATTATGATCCCACGGATCCCAACGCCTGACAAAAGGGCATTCTGAATTTAAACAAGGGGCTGTCGTGAACCGACAGCCCCGTATTTTTTCTGAAACTCTCTTACATCTCTTCAAATCCCTTTTGAATTAACTCCGCGATTCCCTTCATCGCCTCCTCTTCATCGCTCCCGCTGCATTCAATCTCAATTTCATTTTCCCGCTGAACGCAGGCGCTCAGTATGCTCAAAAGACTTTTCGCGTTGAACTCCTTATTTCTGAAACGCAGAGTAATCTTTGAATCATATCCCAAAGCCTTTTTGCAAAGCTCACTGGCCGGTCTCATATGGAGCCCGTCTTTGTTTGAAACTGTTATCTTTTGTCTAACCATTTAGCCCTCCGATGCCGCTGCCGCGCTCTCTGCGGTTGTCTCCTGCTCCGCAGATGTCACAACAAGCACTACCTCTGATGTCAGCTCATACCCCTCTGGAAGTGTAATCTCCACCGGGATTTCGTAATTCCCCGGCTCCGCGCAGGGGCTGAAATCCGCCGTTGCCTGAATGTCGCTCTCTGTAATATCCACCGTAGTATTATCTGTGGAATGTACCGATACCGATATCATATCCGAAGGCGAAACAGTCAGAGTCATATTCTCCGGGCGGTTCAGGATCTCAATATTGGAAAGAGGAATCGTAAAGGTTCGGTCTGCCGTCTTCTCGATCAGCACCGTGATCGTAACGGTAGGATCCGACTCTTCCGGCATCCTGAGATCCTCCTCCAGGGACTCCAGTGTCTCTTCCAGATTCGCCGTCACTGTAATACTCTCTGAAGCTCCTTCCACGGAAATCGGATCTTTCAGAACGATCTTGCCGTTCAGCCTTGCCAACGCCTCCTGGGTTCCCACCAGATTAACTGTTACCGGCACCGTAGATACGCTGGAAACCTGATATCCTTCCGCAGGGGTGCCCTCTAACTCTACCTCCACAGGAATATCCGCCATAGTCTCCCACAAGGTAATCTTCACATTTACTTCATTCCCATCCAGAAGCACTCCGGAGCTGTCCTTAATCTGAAGCCTTCCCATCTGGGTCTCCGTAAAGGCTGTGCCGTTTTTGTCATAAACAGTCAGGGATGCTGTCTTCCGTCCGTCCTCTGACATACCGTTCACATTTACTTCAGCCACTACCTGTCCGATAATGTCAACTACGCTTTCCGGCCCTGCGATCAGCACCGTAGGCCCTTCCACTACCTCTGTGGTTCCCACTTCATATGGATTCTCCGGGCTGCCCTCCGTCCGCACGGTAATGTTGAACTCACTCTGCTTATTGAGCTCAATCTGTACCTTCATAGAAGAAGGATAGATATCGATCTCATCCCATGTCACGGACGTGTTGGTGCATGTGGCATACAGAGGCACAGCATCCATGGCATTCAGATTTTCCAGATCCGCCACCACCGTAAAATCATCCCTGGTGAGATTTTCCACGACACTGCGCCGCTCTTTCACCCGGATACTGACTGTATCGCCTTCCAGAACAGAAACTGTCCTGTCAATCGCAGTCACGCTGTCCACATTCAGGATCTGAACCGGAACATCCCTTATCACTTCTGAGATAATGGGATCATCAATGCTGATTACCAGCAGCCAGATCAGATATGCTACCAGAAGGGACAATATTTTTAAGCCAATATTTCTGGTCAGCTTACGCTTCATCCTTGTTCCAACCTTTCCAAAGCCTGAATTTCTTCGTCTCTGTAGATTTATTCTGAAGGATTACCAGCTGTTCCCGAAGAACCTCCGGTGTAACATCCCTCTTCAGTTCCCCTTTATACGCCACAGAAATAGCGCCTGTTTCCTCTGATACGATGACAGTAAGGGAATCCGTTGCCTCGCTGATCCCCACGCCGGCTCTGTGCCTGGTACCCAGCTCTTTACTGAGAAGCATATTATCTGAAAGAGGCAGATAACAGGTAGCTGCCGTGATCCGGTTGCCCCGCACGATAATAGCTCCGTCATGGAGAGGCGTGTTGTGCTCAAAAATATTAATGAGGAGCTGACTGCTGACAACAGAATCCAGCACGATTCCCGTCCTCTCATACTCATCCAGACGGACATTCTGCTCAATCACGATCAATGCGCCTGTCTTTGCCTTGCCCATCTCCACACAGGCCTTGACAATCTCATTTACCGTACGGTCGCTGAACCGCTCTGTGGTATTTTTCCCTGTATCTATTGGAATCAGGGAGGAAACGATCTGTTTCTCTCCCAGCTGCTCCAGAGCCTTTCTCAGCTCCGGCTGGAAAATAACAATGGTAGCTGTTACCAGAATATCAATTCCTCGATTGACAATAAAGATCAGCGTATCCATACGCAGTATGTATACGATCATCACACAGACCAAAAGAATCATAATACCCTTCAGCAGAGTCCAGGCCCTGGTGGTCTTTATCCATAAAAGCAGATTATATACAAGAAATGCCAAAATAAGAATTTCCAGCACATCCGTCACACTGATTGAAACCGATGGCTCCGTAAACCACTCAAGTCCGGAGTAAAACCAGTCCCTTATAAGGTCCATTCTTTTTCTCCCTTCCTTAATGTACTGTCTCACTCACATTTCACCGAAAACAAAAATGTCATTCGTGCTTCTGTCAGTTAAGTATACCACACATTTTTCTCTGTGCAAACTGCCTTTTTCCCTTTTCCAATACACAGGGTCAGAAAATAAATTTTTTTTGCGCCTCCCACACGCAGAAGCCTGGCAGCCTCATCCAGCGTACTCCCGGTCGTATAGACATCATCGATTAAAAGTACCCTTTCCCATGGAAGAGATTCTTTTGTAAGCCGGAATGCCCCGGCCAGATTCTCACGTCTCTCTTTCCTTCCCAGGCTTTTCTGAGCCGCCGTATCCCGGCAGCAGGAAAGGACCCCCGTTTCCAGAGGAATGCCCCATCTCCTGGACAGCTCTCCAGCCAGGACCTCCGCCTGATTAAATCCCCGTCGATTCTTTTTCTTCCAGTACATGGGAACCGGTATCAAAACCTCCGGATTCCAGCGGCGCACTCTCTCCTCGAAAAGCCCCGCGAGGATTCCGCCGTAATACTCCAGATATTCCCTGCGTCCCTTATACTTAATCCGAAAGACAGATTCTCTCATTACGCCGGTATAGGTAAAGGCGGCTCTGCCGCAGTCAAACGCATGGCGAAAGCTGCTGCAGTCCGGACAGTATTCCGCTCCGATCCTGTCTACAGGCTTGCCGCACTTCATGCACACGGATCCGCGAATCAAAGGAAGTTTCTTCTCACACTCCGGACAGATTTCAGCCGCTTTCTTTTCTCCCTTATTTTTTAAAAAAGGAAGCGCCTGGTCGCAGACCGGACATCTTCTCGGATACAAAATGTTTAATACGGTATCAAGAATAGAGCTTATACTTACTTTCAAATTTTTTCCATTTCCGTCCCTCTGGGGCCGGAACTCTCTCCCTGTATGTGACTGGTCATACGCGGACCAGTCACAAGGCGATTCGGCATTTATAGTTTCCCCGGCCAAATCGCCTGCCCAGTCACGTATCCCCGTCTTATCCTTCCGCCAGCTCCCGTATTCTCAGAGCCAGGGTCGTATATCGTTTCTGCTCCATGGTATTTCCGATCATTTTTTCAAAGGTGTGCTCATCTCCCACAAGGGTCACGCATTTTCTCGCCCGGGTCACCGCCGTATACAGGAGATTGCGGTTCATCAGCATCCTGGGTCCGGAAAGCAGTGGAATCACCACAGCCGGGTACTCGCTTCCCTGAGACTTATGTATGGTCACAGCATAGGCCAGTTCCAGTTCTTCCAGCTCTGTAAAAGCATATTCCACCATACGCTGCTCGTCGAACTCAACGGTCACCCGCTCCGTATGGGGATTGATCTCCCGGATCACTCCCATATCTCCGTTAAAAATACCGACGCCCTTTTCCACGGGAATTCCGTATTTTCCCCTGACTTCCCACTCCATCTGGTAATTATTTTTCGTCTGCATCACCTTGTCCCCTTCCCGGAACCGATGCTCTCCCTGCTCATGCTCCTGTTTAGAGGCGGACGGAGGATTCAGATATTCCTGGAGAATCCGGTTCAGTCTCTCCACTCCCAGCAGTCCTTTGCGCATAGGCGTCAGCACCTGAATCTCTGTGGGCTTGGCGCCCACATAAGGGGGCAGCTTCTCCCTCACCAGCTGAATCACGATACTGATAATCACATTTGCGTCATACCGCTTGAGAAAGAAAAAATCCCGGCTCTTGTTGTCCAGAATAACCTTTTCGCCGCCATTAATTTTATGAGCGTTTACTACGATGTCGCTCTCAGATGCCTGTCTGAAAATCCGGTTGAGACGTACCACCTGAATACATTCTGACTGAATCATATCCTTCAGAATGCTCCCCGGGCCCACTGAGGGAAGCTGATTCACATCGCCAACCATAATCAGCCGCGTTCCCACCGGAACCGCGTCCAGAAGGGCGTGCATCAGATACAGATCCACCATGGACATCTCGTCCACAATGATTACATCCGCTTCCAGAGGATTCTGAGCGTTTCTCTGAAACCCTCCCGGAGCGTCCTCCTGGCCTCCCGACACCTCCAGCAGCCGGTGAATGGTTTTCGCCTCATATCCAGTGGCCTCTGTCATCCTCTTAGCGGCTCTTCCAGTAGGCGCTGCCAGAAGCAGCTCCAGGTTCTCAGATTCAAAATAAGAGATCAGGGTATTGATCGTTGTGGTCTTTCCTGTTCCCGGCCCTCCCGTTATAATCAGAAGGCCGCAGCGCACCGCCTCAATCACAGCCTTTCTCTGCATTTCGTCCAAAACGGTCCCTGTTTTCTCCTCGATTCCGCGGATCTTCTTAAGCACCGCCTGCTCATCCACCGCTTCTGTAATATTCAGATCGCAGAGCATCCTCGCAATGCTCATCTCCATATAGTAAGCCGAAGAACTGTAAACCCGCTCCTGGTCTTCTTCTTTCTTTACTGTAATCTTCTTTTCAACAGCCAGATCCACGAGATACTTGTCCAGGCTCTCCAAGGTCACTCCAAGAAGCTCTACAGTCCGCCCCATCAGCTCTTCCTTGGGAAGATAAATATGCCCCTCCGCAGCGGACTGCTGCAGGACATAAAAAATCCCGCACTTGATTCTGTATTCAGAATCATAATTCACGCCGGCGCGCTTGGCGATCTCATCGGCAATCCGAAAACCCACGCCTGAAATATCGTCTGCCAGGCGGTATGGATTCTCCTGAATCACACTGTAAATGTCGCCGCCATACTGCCGGTAGATCTTCACGCCCAGGGTGGAAGAGATCCCGTACTGCTGCAGAAAGATCATGGCCTTTCGCATATCCCGCTTTTCATAAACCTGTTCAGCCACTTCCCTGGCCTTTCTGTCGCTGATCCCTTTAATCTCCGCCAGCCGCTCCGGCTCCTCCTCGATAATCCGGAAAGTCTCTTTGCCGAAGTGCCGGACAATCCTGGCTGCCAAAGCGGCTCCCACGCCCTTTATGGCGCCAGAGCCAAGATACCGCTCAATAGACTCCTCATCCTCCGGCGGTTTGATTTCATATTTTTCTACCTTAAACTGTTCTCCATATGTAGCATGGGCTGTATACTGCCCCTCCAACGTCAGTTTTTCTCCTTCATTTATGTAGGAAAAAGTCCCCACGCAGGTAATTTCATCCTCATGGGCAGCCAGCACCATAACTGTATATCCGTTCTCACTGTTTCTGTATATAATGTGGTCTACATATCCTTCTAACTTCTCTGACATACCTTCTGTCTCTTTCTCAATTGATCTGGAAAGGATGAGAAGGCATATTCTCATGCCTTCTCAAGATTTTTTCCACTTCCCGCAGTCAGTTCGACAAATTTTCCGGTCCCCACAGCAACCACTGTCATAGGATCCTCCGCCGTCATAGTATTTATGCCGGTCCGTGCCTCGATCAGTTCTTCCAGCCCGCTTAAAAGTGCTCCTCCTCCTGTCAACACAATCCCCCGGTCCACTACATCCGCCGCCAGCTCCGGCGGAGTCCGTTCCAGAACGCTGTGAACCGCGTCCACAATCTGAGAGGTCACTTCTTTCAGCGCGTCTCTGGTGTCCTCCGAAGTGACACGGATGGTCTTTGGAAGACCGGTCACCAGATCCCTTCCCTTGACTTCCATGACCTTTGGCTCCGGCTTCTCAAAGGCTGTTCCAATGGTGATCTTTATTTCCTCTGCCGTCTGCTCTCCGATCATCAGGCCATATTTTTTCCGGACATATTTTACGATGGCGTCGTCGAAATCATCTCCCGCCACTTTAATGGAAGAGCTTACCACAATTCCGTCCAGAGAGATCACCGCCACATCGCAGGTTCCTCCCCCGATATCCACAATCATATTTCCGCATGGGCGGGAGATATCAATCCCCGCGCCGATCGCAGCCGCTATGGGCTCCTCTATAATATGAACCTCCCTGGCCCCCGCCTGATAGGTAGCGTCCTCCACAGCCTTCTTTTCCACTTCTGTCACACTGCTGGGAACGCAGATGCTGACTCTCGGCTTTCTGAATGACATCTTGCCAATGGCCTTCTGAATAAAATACTTCAGCATCTGTTCTGTTACCGTATAATCCGAGATCACGCCCTTGCGCATGGGCCGTACTGCCACAATATTTCCCGGCGTTCTTCCCAGCATCAGTCGGGCCTCCTCTCCTATTGCCTTAATCCGGTTCGTATCCCTGTCGTAGGCCACCACGGAAGGCTCCTTGAGCACAACGCCCTTGCCTCTTACATATACTAAAATACTGGCGGTTCCAAGATCAATTCCTATATCTGTAGCTGCCATATTCTTTACCCCTTTCATCATCCCGTTCTTTCTCATTATAATACAGATATTCCCAAAAAGGGAATTCTTTTTCCCTTATTTATCTTTTTTTCATAAACCCCCGCGAAACACTGTTTTCTTAATTATTTTTCCTCTTTTTTTAGAAACTAGACATACTTTAAACACATTTTGCCTTTATACTGTAACCATATTAGCGATGAGCTAATATATTTCATAACTCACACTTGGCAGCCCCCACACGCTGCCAAGTACTCCCTCAAACATTTACTTGTATGGAAAAAATTCCATGCGGGGCAAAACATTTTTCAACCCAAATTTTTCTCTTTCCTGAAAAAGTCTGACATATAGTCAGACTTTTTCTCATTCATGATAATAGAACGTTCGCGAAGCGAGCTTTCTATTGTTTATGGTCTTAATTCCCCGCAGTTTACTGCGGGGCTTTTGACTTTTCTCCGGACAGGTACCTGGCTACGTACACCCCTGTATAGGAATCCGGATTCTTAGCCACTTCCTCAGGCGTTCCCTGGGCAATGACCCTTCCTCCGCCATCTCCGCCTTCCGGTCCGATATCAATAATATAATCTGCAGTCTTAATCACATCCAGATTATGCTCAATGACCACCACGGTATTGCCTCCTTCGGCAAGTCTGTGAAGGATTTCGATCAGCTTGTGTACATCCGCAAAGTGAAGTCCTGTGGTAGGCTCATCCAAAATGTAGATGGTCTTCCCAGTGCTTCTCTTGCTCAGTTCAGCCGCCAGCTTAATCCGCTGTGCTTCTCCCCCCGACAGAGTGGTGGAAGGCTGTCCCAGCTTAATATAGGAAAGTCCCACATCGTAGAGAGTTTCGATCTTCCTTTTGATGGAGGGAATATGATCAAAAAATTTCAGCGCCTCTTCTACCGTCATATCCAGAACATCGTAAATGCTTTTCCCTTTATATTTCACCTCCAGAGTCTCCCGGTTATACCGCTTTCCGTGGCAGACCTCACAGGGCACATAGACATCCGGCAGAAAATGCATCTCTATTTTCAAAATTCCATCTCCGCAGCATGCCTCACACCGGCCTCCCTTTACATTAAAGCTGAATCTTCCCTTTTTGTAGCCTCTGGCTTTCGCGTCTGCCGTAGCCGCGAAAAGATCCCGAATCTGATCAAAGACACCGGTATATGTGGCCGGATTGGAACGGGGCGTCCGCCCGATGGGAGACTGGTCTATGTTGATAACCTTATCCAGCTGTTCCAGACCCAAGATATCCGTATGCTTCCCCGGTATGGTTCTGGCCCGGTTCAAATCCTTAGCCAGGCGTTTGTAGAGAATTTCATTGACCAGGGAGCTTTTCCCGGAGCCTGAAACTCCAGTCACGCAGGTCATCACCCCCAGAGGAAATTTTACGTTGATTCTTTTCAGGTTATTCTCAGCCGCTCCGCGTACCTCCAGCCAGCCGACAGGCTTTCTTCTGTGTTCAGGAACGGGAATACAGATTCTGCCGCTGAGATACGCTCCGGTTATGGAACGCTCATTCTTCATCAGCTCTTCCGCTGTGCCGAAAGCCACCACCTCACCTCCATGGTCGCCGGCGCCGGGACCGATATCCAGTACATAATCAGCGGCCCGCATAGTATCTTCATCATGCTCTACTACAAGTAAGGTATTCCCCAAATCTCTTAAATTATTCAGAGTCCGCAGAAGCTTATCATTGTCTCTCTGGTGAAGGCCGATGCTTGGCTCATCCAGAATATAAGCTACCCCTACCAGACCGGAGCCGATCTGGGTGGCCAGTCGGATTCTCTGGGCCTCCCCGCCGGAAAGAGTACCGGTAGCCCTGGCAAGACTGAGATATTCCAGTCCCACATTTACCAGAAAGCCTACCCTGGCCCGTATTTCCTTGAGAATCTGATGGCCGATCACTTCCTGATGTTCCGTAAGCTTCAGTTCATCCAGAAACGCTTTCAGACTTCCCACAGACATGGAGGTAATCTCGTGAATGTTCTTATCCGCCACAGTCACTGCCAGGGCTGATTTCTTCAGTCTCTGTCCACCGCAGGTTTTACAGGGGGTAATCCTCATGAAGGTCTCGTATTCCTGCTTCATAGAATCCGACCCTGTCTCTTTATACCGGCGCTCCACATTCTTTATCAGTCCTTCAAAGGCCACATCATAGATGCCTTCCCCTCTCTGTCCCCGGTAACGCACCTTAACCTCTCTGCCGTCTGTACCATAGATCAGCATATGACGCACAGATTCCGGAAGATCCTGAAAAGGCGTTCCCAGATCGAAGTGATAAGCCTCTGCCAGAGCATCCAGAATCGCCCGGGTAAAGCTGCCATTCTCCGTACAGGACTGCCAGCCCAGCACCGCGATGGCTCCGTCCAGAATACTGAGAGACTTGTCCGGAATCATCAGATCCACATCAAACTCCATCTTATATCCCAGACCGTAGCAATCCGGGCAGGCTCCAAAAGGATTGTTGAAGGAAAAGCTTCTCGGTTCGATTTCCTCTATGCTGATTCCGCAGTCCGGGCAGGAAAAGCTCTGGCTGAACTGAAGACTCTCCCCTCCCACATCCACCAGCGCAAGACCATTTGCCAGATTCAGGACGGTTTCCAGAGAGTCGGTAAGTCTTTTCTCAATCCCCTCCTTCACCACCAGACGGTCCACCACAATTTCGATATTGTGCTTGATATTTTTCTCCAGCTTAATCTCCTCAGACAGCTCATACATATTCCCGTCAATGCGGACGCGGACATAGCCGCTGCGCTTCGCCTGTTCCAGAAGCTTTACGTGCTCACCCTTCCTTCCCCGCACCACTGGCGCCAGAATCTGAATCCTGGTCCGTTCCGGCAGGGCCATAATCTGGTCCACCATCTGATCTACCGTCTGCTTCTTAATCTCTTTTCCGCATTTGGGACAATGGGGAATCCCGATCCTTGCGTAGAGGAGACGAAAATAATCATAAATTTCCGTCACAGTTCCCACTGTGGATCTGGGATTGCGGTTGGTCGATTTCTGGTCAATGGAAATAGCCGGCGGAAGCCCCTCGATGCTTTCCACATCCGGCTTCTCCATCTGTCCCAGAAACTGTCTGGCATAGGAGGAAAGAGATTCCATGTATCTTCTCTGTCCCTCCGCATAAATAGTATCAAAGGCCAGGGAGGACTTCCCGGAACCGGACAGCCCAGTCAGCACCACGAATTTATTTCTGGGGATATCCACGTCTATATTTTTTAAATTATGCTCGTTTGCTCCCCGAATCCGAATCAGTTCTTTTTTTTCAAATTTTTCCATTTTTCCTCCTCCTGACGCGCTTGCTGCGGCGTCAAGACAGCTTTGGAAGTTTACCTCCAAACATTTTCCTGCTTCCCTTTTAATTCTCCTGAAGGTACTTCTTCAGGGATATCATCTTGTCACGCAGCTGCGCCGCCGTCTCGAAATCCAGCTCCGCCGCCGCCTTTTTCATCTTCTTCTGAATCTCGGCAATGAGCTTTTCCAGCTCCTTGGGATCCATAGACTCCGGATCCTTTTCCATCTTCTGTTCCTCTTTTGCAATCTCTTTGGAAATGCTTATAAGGTCCCGAACCGCTTTTTTAATGGTCTGAGGCGTAATTCCATGCTCCTGGTTATACTCCTCCTGCACCTTGCGGCGGCGTTTCGTCTCTTCAATGGCCAGACGCATGGAGTCCGTAATAGTATCCGCATACATGATCACATGGCCCTGAGCATTTCTGGCAGCCCGGCCGATGGTCTGAATCAGAGAAGTCTCAGATCTCAGGAACCCTTCCTTATCCGCGTCAAGAATCGCCACCAGGGAAATCTCCGGAATATCCAGCCCCTCTCTGAGAAGGTTAATTCCTACCAGCACATCAAATACATTCAGACGCATATCCCGGATAATCTCCGTTCGCTCCAGGGTATCAATATCTGAATGCAGATACCTGACCCGGATGCCGATTTCTTTCATATAGTCCGTAAGATCCTCCGCCATCCGCTTCGTCAGAGTGGTTACCAGCACCTTGTTTCCCTGCTCTGTCTCTTTTCGTATCTCTCCTACCAGATCGTCGATCTGTCCCTCCACCGGACGCACAAAGACCTCCGGATCCAGAAGGCCCGTAGGCCGGATGATCTGCTCCGCCCGCAGCAGCTCATGCTCCGCCTCATACTCTCCCGGAGTAGCGGAGACAAACATCACCTGGTCAATTTTACTCTCAAATTCCTCAAAATTCAACGGCCGGTTATCCTTAGCCGATGGAAGCCGGAATCCGTAATCCACCAGAGTCGTTTTCCTAGACTGATCTCCGGCAAACATCCCCCGGATCTGCGGCACTGTCTTGTGAGACTCGTCAATAATCAAAAGAAAGTCATCCCCAAAATAGTCCATCAAAGTATGGGGCGTGGCTCCGGCCGGCAGCCCCGCCAGATGTCTGGAATAATTCTCAATCCCCGAGCAGAATCCCGTCTCCCGGAGCATCTCAATATCGAAGTTTGTCCGCTCTGCGATCCGCTGGGCTTCCAGAAGCTTATCCTCGCTTTTGAAGTATTCCACTCTCTCTTCCAGTTCCTTCTCAATCTCTTTCGTAGCCGCCAGAATCTTCTCCATCGGCACCACGTAATGAGAAGCCGGAAAAACCGCGATAAAATCCAGGGCCTTTTTAATTTCCCCTGTAAGAACGTCAATCTCCGTGATCCGGTCCACCTCATCCCCGAAAAACTCTACCCGGTATGCATAATCCGTGGCATTGGCCGGGAAAATCTCCACCACATCTCCCCGTACCCGGAAGGTACCCCGGTGAAAATCCATCTCATTTCTCTCATACTGGATATCAATCAGCTTCCTGAGAACCTCATCCCGGTCACGCTCTGTCCCCTGCCTCAGATACAGTACCAGCTCCTTATAATCCGTGGGACTTCCCAGACCGTATATACAGGAAACACTGGACACAATAATCACATCCCTGCGCTCCACCAGAGAAGCTGTGGCCGAAAGCCGCAGCTTATCGATCTCGTCATTGATAGAGGAATCCTTGGCAATGTAGGTGTCCGAGGAAGGGACGTAGGCTTCCGGCTGGTAATAATCATAGTAACTCACGAAATATTCCACTGCGTTATCAGGAAACATCTCCTTGAATTCTCCGTACAACTGAGCGGCCAGTGTTTTATTATGGGCAATGACCAGTGTCGGTTTCTGCAACTGTTCGATCACGTTGGCCATCGTAAA
>DVGK01000084.1 GCA_018712785.1 Candidatus Choladousia intestinavium
ATACCGGTTTTTAAAAACACAGGAGAGATTTGAAGATATCAGGAATCTGAATACAGATTCCTGGAGCGTATTGAAAGAAGGAGAACTCTGGGGAGGACACCGGGAGTATTTCTGGTTCGAGACTGTCGTGACGCTTCCGGAGAGTTTTCAGGGAAAATGCGTGGTATATGAGCTGAAGACAGGGAGAGAAGGAGAGTGGGATGCCACGAACCCTCAGTTTTCAATTTTTGTCAATGGAAAGAGAATTCAGGGACTGGATGTAAATCATCGGGAAGTGATCCTCACTGAATCGGCCAAGGCCGGAGAAAGCTTCCGGATTGTGCTTTCCGCCTTCACCGGTGACAATAACTTCCGGCTGGTCATGGATTCCTGTGTGAAGGTGCTGCATCGGGAAACGGAAAAATATTATTATGACATCTCGGTTCCCTATGAAGTGGCCAGATTGCTGCCGCCGGAGAGCCGGGAATTCAGAAATATTATTCTTACAATAAATGAATCTCTGAATCTTCTGGATCTGAGAAGAGAGCATTCACCGGAGTATGAAGCATCTCTGAAGCAGGCTCAGGAATATATGGAGAAGGAGTTTTACGGAAAATATACGGGGGACTGTCAGGAGAAGGTTTACTGCGTAGGGCATACGCATATTGATGTGGCCTGGCTGTGGACGCTGGCTGTCACGGAAGATAAGGCGGTGCGCAGTTTTTCTACGGTGCTGGAGCTGATGAAGCAGTATCCGGAATATATTTTTATGTCCAGCCAGCCGCAGCTTTACAAGTATGTGAAGAAAAATGCTCCGGAGGTTTATGAGCAGATCAAAGAGCGGGTGAAGGAAGGCCGCTGGGAGACGGAGGGCGGTATGTTTGTGGAGGCGGACTGCAATCTTACTTCCGGAGAATCTCTGGTGCGTCAGTTCCTGTACGGGAAGAAATTTTTCCGTGAGGAGTTTGGAAAGGACAATGAGATCCTGTGGCTTCCGGATGTATTCGGATATTCTGCGGCTCTGCCCCAGATTATGAAGAAATGCGGGATCCGTTATTTTATGACCACGAAGATCAGCTGGAATGAATTTAATAAGATGCCTTACGATACGTTTATGTGGGAGGGGATTGACGGAACCAGGATTCTTACCCACTTCAGCCCCAGTAGGGACTACAATAAAGCCGCAGTGGAAGGCGGTACGGAGACGGAACACTTTACCACCTATAATGCTTATATTAATCCTTCACAGGTAAAGGGCGGATGGGAGAGATACAGCCAGAAGTACTTGAATAACGAAGTGCTTATGTCCTTCGGGTACGGAGATGGCGGCGGCGGCCCTGTCAGAGATATGCTGGAGAACCACAGAAGGCTGTCAAGAGGAATCCCGGGCTGTCCGCAGACTGTGATGAGCACAGCCGGAAACTTCTTCCACACGCTGGAAGAGAATGTGAAGGATAAAAAATATCTTCCTGTATGGGTGGGAGAGCTTTACCTGGAGTACCACAGGGGTACCTATACATCCATGGCAAGAAATAAAAAGTATAACCGGCGCAGCGAATTCCTTCTGGAGAACGCGGAGCTTTATTCCAGTATGGCAAAGAAGCTGGCGGGCCTGCCCTATCCCAAAGAAGAGCTGGATGAACTCTGGGAGACAGCTATGCGCAATCAGTTCCATGATATTGTTCCAGGTTCCTCTATTTTTGAGGTGTACGAGGATTCAAAAAAGGAGTATGAAGATCTTCTGGCGCGGGGAGGCAAACTGGTGGAGAAGGCTCTTAGCGCTGTGACAGAAAATATACAGGCTGCCCAGGGATCTCTGATCGTTTTCAACCCCAACGGCATGGAAGGAGAAGGAACGGTATCTTTCCGTTCTCCTGAAGGACAGAAGAATCTGGCGCTCTGGGACGGGGAAAAGGAGTACCCGGCACAGCATCTTTCAGATGGGACTTTCCTGGCCTGTCTTGCAGGCGTTCCGTCTAAAGGCTACGCAGTATACACGCTCAGAGAACGAGGAAACTTCCAGGATCATCCCTGCGGTCTGAAGGTTTCCAGGAATGAGTTGGAGAATGAATTTCTCCGGGTGGTCCTTTCGGAGGAAGGACAGATTACTTCCATCTATGATAAAGAGAATGGAAGAGAGCTTCTGAAAGAAGGACAGAGTGGAAATGTTCTTATGACCTATGAGGACCGTCCTCACAACTACGATGCCTGGGATATTAATAACTACTATAAAGAAAAATCCTGGGAACTGACAGAGGTTCAGGATATCCAGGTGACAGAAGAAGGTCCGGTGCGAGTTGCTGTACGAATCCGCAGGCAGTATCTGGATTCCCAGATCGAGCAGACACTTTCCCTTATGGCAGGAAGCAGAGAACTGCGGATACAGAATGAAATTGACTGGAGAGAGAAGAAGGTTCTCCTGAAATCTCTCTTCCCGGTGGATATTCATACAGATGAGGCGGTATTTGAGATCCAGTACGGCAATGTTTCCAGAAAGACCCATTACAACACTTCCTGGCATTTTGCCAGATTTGAAGTGTGCATGCATAAATGGATGGATGTCTCGGAAAACGGCTACGGCGTGAGTGTTCTCAACGACTGCAAATACGGCGTGAGCGTTCATGACGGTGTCATCGGAGTGTCTATGCTGAAATCCGCCACCTATCCGAACCCGGCGGCAGATAAAGAACATCACAGCTTCTGCTTCTCCATCTATCCTCACAAGGGCGATTTCCGGGAGGCAGGCACCATTCAGAAAGCATATGCCCTGAACAATCCTATGACGGCTGTCCTGAAAGAAAACGGGCAGGGAATGCTTCCGGACAGATATTCTGCTTTGACGGTGGATGCCCCTAATGTAATCGCGGAAGTGGTGAAAGAGGCAGAGGACGGACAGGGAACAGTCCTGAGACTCTACGAAGCCTTTAACCGCCGTACCAGAGTGAAGCTTCATCTGGGGGAAGAGGTACAGAAGGCTTATCTCTGCAATATGCTGGAGGAAAAAGAAAAAGAGCTGATAACAGAAGGAAAGGAAATTGAGCTGGAACTGAAGCCCTTTGAAATCTGCACGGTACGGATAGAGAAATAGAAGAGGGGAGTATTTTGGGGTTGCAATTCACTGTGGCCTGTGGTACAATAACATCGCTCTTTTGCGGAGAAATTTCTGTTTTTCCGTGAGCTTAACTGCAGGGACTTGCAGGGATAGTCCGGGGAAGCTTGCTGTGAGAGGCGCGGAGCTTTGGCTGCCGCGGGAAGAGAGACAGCATTGACCGGAAATGGATTCCGGCATAGGGCCGGGATAAGCAGTTCACAAAATAAGCAGAGAGGTGAAAGAAATGAAGGAAGGAATCCATCCAAATTATTATCAGGCAACAGTTACCTGCAACTGTGGAAATACTTTTGTAACAGGTTCCACAAAGAAAGACATTCACGTTGAAGTTTGTTCTAAGTGCCATTCATTCTATACAGGACAGCAGAAGGCAGTAGCTGCCCGCGGCCGTATTGACAAGTTCAATAAGAAGTATGGAATCAAAGCACAGTAATAGGATGCTGGATAGGGGCAGTTGCGAAGCTTCGGCGCAAGCCGGAAGGAAGCGGCGGCCCCTTTTTGTTCTTCTATTATAAACTTTTAAATGAGAAAGGTGAGGATATGAAACCATCAGGAATTGGCGGTCAGGCGGTGATTGAAGGTGTAATGATGAGAAATGGAAATCGTTACGCGGTGGCGGTCCGGACAGCTGACCAGCAGATTGTAGTGGATACCCAGGAGTGCGGAAAAAAATTCGCGGGGAATAAGTTCGTAAAACTTCCGATCGTCCGGGGGGTGGTTAATTTTTTTGACTCTCTGATCCTTGGAATGAAGACACTGATGTTTTCGGCCTCCCTGTTTGCGGAAGAGACCGAAGAAGAACGACAGGAGAGAGAGACCAAGGAGCGGCAGAAGGCTCAGAAAAAGGCAGACAAACTCAGAAGCCAGGGAAAGACGGAAGAAGCGGAACGGGTTTTGGCGAAATGCGAGGAGAAGCTGATCCAGGAGACAAAGAAGCTGGAGGCGGAGGCCAGAAAGGAAGCGGAAAAGAAAGACAATGACTTCCTTATGACCCTTACGGTGATTTTTTCGCTGGTGATTTCCGTGGCTCTCTTTATGATGCTTCCCTATTTTATTTCCAGGGGAATCCGTCAGGTGATTTCCTCAGAGATTGTAATTGTGATTCTGGAAGGACTGGTGAGGCTTGGGATTTTCCTGCTTTATCTGGGGATGATTTCCCGGATGAAGGATATTCAGAGAACCTTTATGTATCATGGAGCCGAGCACAAGTGCATAAACTGCATTGAGCACGGGCTTCCTCTGACGGTGGAAAACGTCCGGGTAAGCTCAAGAGAGCATAAACGGTGCGGGACCAGTTTCCTTTTTATCGTTATGTTTATCAGTATCGTGTTCATTATGGTATTCAGTATCCCGCTCTTTATGGTGATCCACGTAAATACAGCGTTTTGGAGGATTGTGCTGAGAATTGCCCTTCTTCCGGTGATTGCGGGAGTTTCTTATGAGTTTATCCGCCTTGCGGGAAGTTCGGACAGCAAATTTGTAAATCTTTTGAGCCGGCCGGGAATGGCTCTTCAGCATCTGACTACCAAGGAGCCGGATGATTCCATGATCGAGGTAGCGATCGCCTCCGTGGAGGCAGTATTTGACTGGAAAAAATTCCAGAATGAACAGTTTGGAACACGCTATGATCTGACGCCGGATTCTTCCGGAAAAGAGACAGATCAGAAGCAGGAAACTTCTCAGAACACAGCGGCCGCCGCGGCGCAGTGATCAGGGAGGGAAAAATGAGATTTCGCGAGATATGCCGGGAAGGCGAGAAGAGGCTGGCGGCAGCAGGGATTCCGGACGCGGCTGTGGATGCATGGTATCTTATGGAGTTCGTGACGCATAAGAGCCGGGCCCAGTTCCTTCTGTGCAGGGAGGACGAGATGCCGGAACCGGAGAGGGAAAAGTATATGGCTCTGATTGAGAGGAGAGCCTCCCATATTCCTCTTCAGCAGATTACCGGGGAACAGGAATTTATGGGCTTTTCCTTTATGGTCAATGACTCGGTGCTGATTCCCAGACAGGATACCGAGATTCTGGTGGAGGAGGCCTGCAGAAGGATTCGTCCCGGCATGAGGGTGCTGGATCTCTGCACCGGTTCCGGGTGCATCATCATCAGCCTGGCAAAGCTCTGTCCCGGTATCCGGGCGGAAGCCTCCGATTTTTCCGGAGAGGCGCTGCAGGTGGCCAGGGAGAACGGAGCGCGCCTGGGTGTTCAGATCAAATGGCATAAAGGAGATCTTTTTTCAGAGATACAGGATCGTTATGATGTGATTGTTTCAAATCCGCCTTATATTCCCACTGCGCAGATTCAGACTCTTTCTGAAGAGGTAAGGCTTCATGAGCCATATCAGGCGCTGGACGGAAAAGAAGACGGATTGTATTTTTACAGGGAAATTGCCGGACGGGCGAAACACTACCTGAAGCCGGAGGGCTGGCTGCTGTTTGAGATCGGATGGGACCAGGCCCCGGAGGTGAAGAAGATATTGAAAAAATCGGGTTTCAGTGAAATTCAGGTAAAAAAAGATTTGGCCGGTCTGAACCGGGTTGTGTCAGGAAAGATGAAACAGTAGGAGGAAATATATGTTTGATAAATTAGAGGATTTGCTGGTTCGTTTTGAGGAGGTGCTGAATCTGCTCAGCGATCCGTTGGTGATCGGCGATCCGGAACGTTTTCAGAAACTGATGAAGGAGCAGAGTGATCTGCAGCCGATTGTGGACGCGTATCGGGAATATAAAAAGAACCAGGAAACTATAGATGACAGTGTGGCTATGCTGGAGGAGGAATCGGATCCGGAGATGAGGGAGCTTCTGAAGGAAGAGCTGTCCCAGGCGAAGAAAAGCACTGGTGAGCTGGAGCACCATCTGAAGCTGCTTCTCCTTCCCAAGGATCCCAACGATGAAAAGAATGTTATTGTGGAGATCCGGGCCGGAGCCGGCGGGGATGAGGCGGCTCTTTTTGCCGCTGAGGTCTACAGAATGTACGCGAAATACGCGGAGAGCAAGCGCTGGAAGGTGGAGATGATGAACCTGAATGAGAACGGTCTGGGAGGCTTTAAGGAGGCTGTTTTTATGATTAACGGAAACGGCGCCTATTCCCGGCTGAAGTATGAAAGCGGGGTACACCGGGTTCAGAGAGTGCCGGAAACGGAATCCGGCGGAAGAATCCATACCTCCACCATTACAGTGGCGATCATGCCGGAGGCTGAGGAGATCGATTTTCATCTGGATCTGAACGACTGTAAGTTTGATGTATTCCGGGCGTCCGGAAACGGAGGCCAGTGTGTCAATACAACGGATTCAGCCGTGCGGCTGACTCATATTCCTACTGGAATCGTTATTTCCTGTCAGGATGAGAAGTCCCAGCTGAAAAACAAGGAAAAGGCCCTGAAGGTGCTGAGGGCCAGGCTGTATGACATGGAGCTTCAGAAGCAGCACGACGCGGAGGCGGAGGTACGGAAAAGTCAGGTAGGAACCGGAGACCGGTCTGAAAAGATCCGAACTTACAACTTTCCCCAGGGCCGTGTGACGGATCACAGAATCAAGCTGACGACCCACCGTCTGGGAGAGGTGCTGGACGGAGATCTGGATGAGATTGTCGACAGCCTTATAGCGGCAGATCAGGCGGCGAAGCTGGCAAAGATGAACGAAGCAGAGTAATTTAGGAAATGACGGAGAAAAATTAGATGGGCAACACATATTACGAGCTGGCGTGGATTTTCTTTTTCTATTCTTTTCTGGGCTGGTGTACAGGAGTGGCAGTGGGGGCTGTAAAACGAAAGACCTTCGCGAACCGGGGGCTTTTAAATCTGCCTCTTTGTCCGGCCTATGGAATAACGGCAGTATCCTTCAGCGTGTTTCTTTTTGAACTGAGGGATAATGTTTTCTTTTTGTTTCTTGGAGGCATGGTGATCTCGGCCTTCTGGATTATTGTGACAGGCTTTGTCCTGGAAAGAATATTCCGGAAAAAATGGTGGGACTTCAGCCAGTATCGGTTTCAGTTTGAGGGTTATCTGACCGTCGGACTTCTTCTGATCTGCGGTGCCGCGGCCGTGGCGGTTATGCGGTTTCTCAATCCCGTTTTTCTGCGGCTGCTTCATCTGCTTCCAACCAGTATTGGAAGAATTGCCCTGGCGGCTTTATTCGGCGCCCTGCTGTTGGATCTTTTTATTGTGATAGCAGTAACCCTGCGCTGGAGAAAATATCTGGAGCGCTTAGAGGGCGTGACGCAGAACATGCAGATGGTATCAGAAAAAGTAGGGAACGCCATTACCAGAATGGTACGCCGCAGGCTTGAACGGTCTTATCCGGATCTGAAAACGGAGATGATCCTCAAGGCCAGGGCTGCCAGAAAGCCGGTGGAGAAGGTGCGGTTCGCCCAGGGCTGCTGCTTTTATAAGCTGGCGTGGCTGTTCTTTATCGGCGCGCTTCTGGGAGATCTGGTGGAGACGGTATTCTGCCGCATTACCATGGGATACTGGATGAGCAGGAGCAGCCTGGTATACGGGCCCTTCAGCATCATCTGGGGCTTTGCCTGCGCGCTTCTGACCGTGTTTCTGTACCGGTACAGGGAGCGGAACGACCGGTATATTTTTTTCATGGGCACCATCCTGGGAGGGGCCTATGAGTACATATGCAGCGTTATAGGAGAATTGGTCTTCGGCGCGATTTTCTGGGATTACAGCGGAATTCCCTTTAATCTTGGAGGGAGAATCAATCTCCTTTACTGCTTTTTCTGGGGCATCGCGGCGGTTATATGGCTGAAGGGCGTTTACCCCTTCCTCTCCAGGCTGATTGAAAAAATCCCCAAAAAGGTGGGGCCTGTGATTACCTGGCTTATGGTGATCCTTATGAGCGCTAACATGGCGATTTCCGGTCTGGCATTTATGCGTTATTCAGACAGGACCAAGGGAGATGAGCCGGATAATGCTCTGGAGGTTTTCCTGGACGAACACTTCCCGGATGAGAGAATTGAGAAGGTTTATCCCAAGGCCAAGGTGGTGGAGCCGGAAAAGCCCTTGCGGCAGGAAGGCTTACAGGAATAAGAGAGTATTGAGAACAGTTTCTGGGCAGTGTGTTTGTTCAATATTGACATAAAGACGGACAATACGTATAATATTAATAGAAGGGGAATGTTCCCCAAAAATATTGTTCGCTCCCTGATATGCGGCTTATAAATGTTCGGGAATCAAATGTTTGTGACGCCCTGTCGAAAGGCAGGGCGTCATTTTGTGCGGGAGGATGATTCAATGCCACAGGCACAGCTCTATTTTTTGTCTAATGAGTATTATCAAGACTTTCCAGATGACGGATTGATGAAAAATAAGGATACCATCGATGGTGTTCCGCACAGCCGCCCTTGCTTTTTTGCCTTTCGCGATGCGAGAGTATCTGGAATTTATTGGATTGTTCCTATTTCTTCAAAATATGAGAAATATAAGCGCATCGAACAGTTTAAAATCAAGAAGTATGGGCGATGCAACACAATCCACAGACAACCCATTCGGATTGACGGCCGTGTAGCTGCAGATGTGGAGAAAAATGCTCGTAATGTTTTGGCTCTGGCAAAACGTGGGGCAAAAGTAATTTTTCCGGATGTGTTTAAGATTTTTCGGGATTTGGAAAAGCAGCTTCAATAGGCTGCAGCAAGTCTGGCGCTTTTTTCAGGATTCCTTTTCGCTCAAAGACGTAAGTATAAAAAATAAAAGTATATTTTAAAATTAGGCGCTTGAAAGCCGCTGGCCAGGGCAGATCTTTGCCTGGCAGCGGCTTTTTTCGTGCGCCAGAAGGAAACAAAAAATAAAAATAATTAAAAAATTATTCCCTGATCTTTTCTTATTTCTTCTCTTATGGTTTTCTGTTATAATAGCGGATGAGT
>DVGK01000085.1 GCA_018712785.1 Candidatus Choladousia intestinavium
GAGGCCCTCCTTCCGCTGCTATCATTTCGATGATCAGAGCAGATTTCGCGTCAGAGTGATCGATACGTGGAATTTAACGATAGAAGACCGTGGTGTGTTTCAGGGCAAATTTAAAGTTGAGCTTCCGGGAAGACAATATATGGCGATTCAGATAAAGAAAGAAGAATAAGCAGTTTTGAGAAGGAGGACAGAATGACAAAAAAAGAATTTGAGGAGCTGACAGGAACAGGAGTTCTTCTGCTGGACGGAGCAACCGGTTCATGGCTGAGAAAAAAAGGAATGCCGATAGGCGTGTGTGCGGAGCAGTGGAACCTGGAACACCCTGAAGTGATCACAGAGCTTCAGAGATCCTATGTGGAGGCAGGAAGCCGAGTTCTCTATGCCCCTACCTTTTCAGCCAACCGGATCAGTCTTGGGCTTTTCGGACTTCAGGATAAGGTGGAGGAGCTGAACACCCGTCTGGTAGAGCTGTCCAAAAAGGCAGCGGACGGAAGAGCATTGGTGGCCGGAGATCTGACAACTACAGGCAAGGTGATTGGTCCGGAAGGAGAGGTGACCTACGAAGAGCTTTTTGATGTGTACAGGGAGCAGGCGGAGGCACTGGCAAACGCAGGAGCAGATCTTCTTGTGGCGGAGACCCTCCTGTCTGTGGAGGAGGCTATGGCGGTTCTGGACGCGGCGCAGTCCATATGTGATCTTCCAGTAATGTGCAGCCTGACTTTGGAAGCGGACGGAAGCGCATTATACGGAGGAAACGCTGTGGAGATGATCGAGACGCTCCAGCAGATGGGAGCGGCGGCAGCGGGGCTGAACTGTTCTGTAGGGCCGGATCAGTTGGAGGCTGTGGTGTCCTCTATGAAGGAAGCGGCACAGATTCCGGTTCTGGTAAAGCCGAATGCGGGACTTCCCACTATGGATGATAAAGGTGTGGCTCACTACAGCATGGGACCGGAGGCCTTTGCCCGATCCATGAAGAAACTGATCGAGAGAGGGGCCGGCATCGTGGGAGGCTGCTGCGGCACGGAGCCGGCCCATATCCGGAGACTGGCGCAGATGCTGGAGCAGAAATAAAATAATTTCAGATTACTGATAGAAAGTGACGAGATACAGGCGGCGAAGAACGCCGGGGAGGAAAATGTGAAAGTAAATATACCGAATTTCAGAATTCCCGGAAAAGTAAAATATATTATTTTGGGGATAGTGGTTCTGGCGGTGCTTTTTATTCTGGGAAGCGGATGCTGGTATCAGATCGAGGAACAGGAGCAGGCGGTGCTGGTGACTCTGGGAAAACCTAAGGCAGTGACAGATAAGGGGCTTCATTTTAAGCTGCCTCTGATTCAGCAGGTTCAGAAGGTGGATACTACCATTCAGGGATTTGCCATTGGCTACGAGGAATCCACCAATGACACTGTGGCTGCGGAAGCGGTGATGATCACATCGGATTACAATTTTATCAATGTGGATTTCTTTGTGGAGTACAGAATAGTAGATCCCGTAAAGTATCTTTACGCGTCTCAGGATCCGGTGGGGATCCTTCAGAACATTGCCCAGGGAAGCATCCGCACGGTGATCGGGAGCTATGATGTGGACAGTGTGCTGACCACTGGGAAGACTGAGATCCAGGGGGAGATTAAGGAGATAATTCTGAATAAACTGGAAACAGAGGATATCGGACTGGCTCTTGTAAATATTACGATTCAGGATTCAGAACCCCCCACACAGGAGGTTATGGACGCCTTTAAACAGGTGGAGACGGCAAAACAGGGAAAAGAGACTGCTTTGAACAATGCGTATAAATACCAAAATGAGAAGCTGCCCCAGGCCGAGGCCAGGGCAGATGAGATTGTAAAGGATGCAGAGGCCCAGAAGCAGACCAGGATCAATGAGGCTCAGGCCCAGGTTGCCAGATTCCAGTCTATGTACCAGGAATACGAGAAGGATCCTCAGGTGACCAAGCAGAGAATGTTTTTTGAAGCCATGGAGGATGTCCTGCCGGGGATGAAGGTAGTCATAGACAGCGGAAGCGGAGTTGCCAAAGTCCTTCCGTTGGATTCCTTCGCGGATACACTTTCGGGCGTTCCGGAGACAGCAGAAGGCGAAGAGACAGAAGCCGCCGGTGCGGCACAGTAAAGGAGGGGTAGAGATGAAGAAAAAAGTGATTGTGACAGCAGCCATTGTGGCAGCTCTTTTGCTGCTCCTCTCTTCGCTTGTGGTAACAGCGGAGAATGAATACCGTCTTGTTCGTCAGTTTGGCCGGATCAGCCGTGTCATTGACAAACCGGGGCTGAGCTTTAAGATTCCTTTTATCCAGTCTACAGACACATACCCAAAGGAGACTCTTCTGTATGATCTGATTCCTTCTGATGTGATTACCAGGGATAAGAAAACTATGATTACAGACAGTTTTGTGCTGTGGCGGATTTCTGATCCTGTAAGCTTTGCACAGACTTTGAATGGTTCCCTGACGAATGCGGAAAGCCGCATCAATACGGCTGTTTATAATGCATTGAAAAACGCCATCAGCAGCTTGAATCAGGATCAGGTGATTTCCAGCCGGGATGGGGAGCTTTCACAGATGGTTATGAGCCGAATCGAAGATAACATGGATCAGTATGGAATTGAGCTTCTGATGTTTGAAACAAAGCAGCTGGACCTTCCGGATGACAATAAGGATGCTGTGTATGAGAGGATGATTTCAGAACGGGAAAATATTGCGGCTACCTATACTGCGGAAGGAGATTCTGAGGCTCAGAAGATCCGAAATACCACAGATAAGGAGGCTTCTATCGCGATTTCTGAAGCCCAGAAACAGGCAGAGATACTGATCGCCGAAGGAGAGGCGGAATACATGCGGATTCTTTCAGAGGCATACGATACAGAGGAAAAAACAGAGTTCTATTCTTTTGTGCGGAGTTTGGACGCTCTGAAGGCTTCCATGGAAAATGGTGATAAGACAGTCATACTCTCGGAGGATTCGCCGATTGCGGAGATTTTTAACGGCTATGGAGTGGAGAATGGTGAGTAATCTACAGCTGCAGAGCTTTATATATGAGAAAAAGGAGGGCAGCGCTGCCGTTTGGCGCTGCTTTTCCAATGAGGAAAGAGCCGAGATACCGGAAATGCTGGGAGGGCTTCCGGTGACTGAGCTGGCGCCCTACGCTTTCTCAGAGCATTTGGATGAGCACAAGCTGCGGAAGGGGCTTTGTCAGGGAAGACTTTTTTTCACGCAGGCAGGGACAGAAGACCGGAAGGAAGGGCAGGAGGCACTGAAGGGCGGGAAGCTGAAGGAAATCCATCTGCCGGATACGGTGAAGAAGGTGGGCCGGTACTGTTTTTATAACTGCGAAAATCTGGAGCAGATCGAGTTTGCCGGAGGAAAGCTGGACTGGGGCAGCGGCGTCTTTACCGGCTGTCATCGCATAAGCAGGCTGAAAGTCCGTCAATCCGGGGAAGGGCTTTCTCTGCGGGAGATCCTGGAGGAAGTCAGGGAAGAGCTCAGGGTGGATTTTGAAGAAAAAGGGCAGGTGGTTCTGCGCCTTGTTTTCCCGGAGTTTTACGAGGAAGGGGTGGAGAATACGCCTGCCAGAATTCTGGAGAATCACGTACACGGCAGCGGAATCCTTTACCGGAACTGTGTGGGGGTCAAGGGCGTTGATTTCCGGCGGTATGACAGGCTTTTTCCCCATGCCAGGGCCCAGGAGCCGGAGCAGGTTCTCTTCGAACTTGTCCTGGGGCGGCTGAAATACCCGAAAGAACTGGGAGAGGAAGGGAAAAGGCAGTATCAGGATTTCCTTCTGGAGAAATGGGAGAGAGCCTGTGCCTATGCTGTGGTCTCCAGAGATATGGAGGCGGTGAAAATCCTGGCAGACGCGGCCGGGAAGAAGGACAGAGGCTTTCTGGAGAAGCTGTCCCATAAGGCTGCCGCCGGCAATTTTCCGGAAGCGGCAGGCTGGTGTATGAATCGCCTTGCCGGGAAGGAGGAAGGAAGACGGGGACGCAGAAGACTGGAGCTTTAAACCAGGTAAACCGCGAAGCAAGCGCTTAGGGAGGAACCGAAGCGCTGTATGCGGGCAAAACCGGAAAGAAAGGAGAGGGGCAGAATGAATCCGCTTTACAGGCAGCAGCAGGAGGAGATGGCTTTTGAAGAAATCGGCAGGGAGATTCTGGAGCTTTCCAGGACAGAACTATATATGAACCTGCGGTTTCTGGATGTGGCCCTGTCAGGGCTGACCTTCGTACCCGACGGAAGCATCCGGGGAACGGGGACGGACGGAGTCAGCCTTTTTTACAGGCCGGACTGGGTAGCCGGGCTGTTTGGCAGGGGGAGCCAGAATGTGAACCGCAGCTACCTTCACACAGTATTTCATTGCCTCTTCGGACATGTCTGGAACCGAGGGGGAAGGGACAGGGAGTACTGGGATTTGGCCTGCGATATGGCAGCGGAGCATCTGATCGACGGTCTGTATCTGAAAGCAGTACAGGTGCCCAAATCCATGTACCGCAGACAGGCGTTCCGACGCTTTCTGCCGGAGGGAAAGGTACCTACGGCAGAACAGATTTACAGAAGCCTCTGCCGGAACCATCCTTCCGCAAAGGAGGCAGAAGAACTCAGAATAGAATTCACTCAGGATGACCACCGCTATTGGGAGAGGGAGCAGGATCCGGAACAGCCGGAAAGCGCCCCGAGGAAATGGGAGGAGGCCAGGGAGCGAATGCAGACGGAGATGGAGCTGTTTTCCAAGGAAGCCTCCCGGGAATTCAGGGATTTGGAAGAACAGGTGCGGGCGGAAAACCATCAAAAATATGATTACCGGGAGTTTCTGCGGAAGTTTTCTGTGCTGAAGGAAGAGCTGCAGGTGGATTTGGACGCCTTTGACTATATTTTCTATAATTACGGCATGGAGCTTTACGGGAATATGCCGTTGATTGAGCCTCAGGAGACAAAAGAGGTGCAGAAGGTGGAGGATTTTGTCATTGTCATTGACACCTCCATGTCCTGCAGGGGAGAGCTGATCCGGCGGTTCCTTCAGGAGACAGCTGGGATTCTCATGGAGAGTGAAAGCTTTTCCAGGAAGATCAATCTGCACATCATTCAGTGTGACGACAAGGTGCAGGAGGATGTGAAGATAACCAGCCGTGAGGAGCTTGAAGAGTATTTGGAGCATATGACCATCCGGGGCTTCGGCGGCACAGATTTCCGGCCGGCCTTTGCCTGGGTGGAAGAGCTTCTCAGAAAGAAGAGCTTTTCCAGGCTTCGGGGACTGATTTATTTTACAGACGGATATGGGATTTTTCCTGCGAAAAAGCCTCCTTATGATACTGCTTTTGTATTTATGAAGGAGGATTACCGGGATGTGGATGTGCCTCCCTGGGCCATCCGGCTTGTGATTGGCGAGGAAGATTTGGAGGAGATAAGACCATGAATATAAAAAGGGCAAAGAAAGAAATCAGAGACACAGTACAGGCCTATTTAATGAAAGGGGAGGACGGGGAATATCTGATTCCGCCCATCCGCCAGCGGCCCATCCTTCTGCTGGGAGCTCCAGGAATCGGAAAAACCCAGATTATGGAGCAGATTGCCAGAGAGTGCGGAATCTGTTTGGCTGCCTATACCATTACCCATCATACAAGACAGAGCGCCATCGGGCTACCCTTTATCTCAAAGCGGACGTTCGGCGGAAAAGAGTACACGGTGACCGAATATACCATGAGTGAGATTGTGGCTTCTCTCTATGAAAAAATGGAGCAGACAGGTCTGAAGGAAGGGATTCTGTTCCTGGATGAGATCAACTGTGTCTCAGAAACCCTGGCCCCCGCCATGCTCCAGTTTCTTCAGTGCAAAACCTTCGGAAATCATAAAATCCCCGAAGGCTGGCTCATTGTGGCAGCGGGAAACCCGCCGGAATATAATAAATCTGTGCGGGAGTTTGACGTGGTGACCCTGGACCGGGTAAAGAAGATTCTGGTGGAGCCGGATTTTGCAGTGTGGAAGGAGTATGCAAAGGAACAGCGCCTGCATCCGGCAGTGGTTTCCTACCTGACAGCCAGACCCGGCTGCTTCTACCACATGGAGACGACTGTGGATGGGAAAAATTTTGTGACCCCCAGAGGCTGGGAGGATCTGTCCCAGCTTCTGCAGGTATATGAAAGGCTGGGAAAAAAAGCGGACCGGGAGGTCACCGTTCAGTATCTTCAGCAGGATCGGATTGCCAGAGACTTTGCTAATTATCTGGCTCTTTATGAGAAATACCAAATGGATCGGCAGTTGGAGGAGGCTCTGGAATACGGGAAAATTTCAGAGGATATGGTGAAAAAGGCCTCCCACGCTTCTTTTGATGAAAAAGCGGCGGTAGTCAGCCTGGTTCAGTCCCGATGCAGCGCCTCTTTCGCGGAGGCAGTCCGTCAGGAGAAGGTTCTGGAGAAGGTCTATGGAATATTAAAGGAGGGACACCGGGAGCTGACAGAGAAAGGAACGATTCCTGAGGCCTGGATTTCCGGGAAGCTGGATGAGGCAGGGAAAGAATATTACAAAAAGAAGAAGGCAGAACTGCTGGACCGGCAGGGAGAGCGGCTTTTCAGAGAAACTCTGCGGATTCTGGAACAATATGCCGGGGCTCTGAAGAAAGAGGCACCGGATTCAGGAGAGAAGGCATATCAGATGCTGAAAAAATGGTTTTCCGAAGAACAGGACCGCCAAGATCTGCAGTGGGAAAAATGCGGGCAGACCCTGGAATATGCTTTTGACTTTATGGAAGCGGTCTTTGGCAGCGGCCAGGAGATGGTCCTTTTCCTGACAGAATTAAATTCAGATCCATGCAGTGTCTTTTTCCTGCAGCAGTACGAATGCCAGCGGTACGACAGGTATAATAAGGAGCTTCTCCTGGATGAGAGGAGAAGGACCCTGGAAGCAAAGCTGAAAACGTACCGCTCCGGTGACATTTATGGACGCTCGCGGGAATAAAGAGAGATTTCTATTTTGGGGAACGTTTGCTTTTAGCGGTGGATTTCAGGAGATTCACACCTGCATTGGACGGCGGGAGGAGGAGCGGACTTGCGGCGTGCTTTCTATGGCATCCTTCCGTAAGGTTCAGATTCAGAGGATTCTGAAGGAGACGGAGGAGGCTCCAGAATAAAATCGCGGATGGCCTGCATAGACAGATCTACAGAAGCAATCTCATCCGCGCACCGTTTCAGCTCCTGACGAATCAGGGATTCACTGTGAACAGAGCGTTTATATTTGATCTGATGTTCCAGGCTGGCCCAGAAGTCCAGGGCGATGGTCCGGATCTGAATTTCGGCGGTCACTTCCGCTCCGGCTCCCTCCCTTACTTTTATAATCATGTGGTAGCTCCGGTAGCCATTTGGCTTTGGGAAAGCCAGATAATCCTTGATTTTTATTACCTCCAGCTCTTCCTGTTTTTCCAGCCAGCGGGCCACCCTGTAAATGTCGTCCGTAAAAGCGCAGATGACGCGCAGACCCAGAGCATCGTGAACCTGGGTAAGGGCATTGTACGCAGTTGGGGATAGGCCCATCCGCCGAAGCTTTCCGGCCATGCTTTCCGGGGATTTGATTCTGGAGCAGCAGGATTCAATCTGCCTTATGCCGGAGACGGCATCCTCCTTCTCCGGATAGGAAGAGATCAGGGCCAGCAGACGCTCCTGGGCCAGTCTAAGCTGAGGATAAGCCTTTCCATAAAATTCTTCAGGGCTCATAAAATACCTCCTTTCGTTTGGGACGCAGCGGCAGGCAGAGATACCGTAATCTGAAGAGATCGTTCATCCTGCATGGAAGCGGCGATCCGGCCGCGGTGGGCCTCGGTAATAGCCTTGGCAATGGAAAGTCCGATTCCGTAGCCGCTGTTGCCGGAATTCCTGGATGGATCCCCTCTGTAGAACCGCTCAAATAGATGAGGAAGATTTTCTTTTGAGATAGTCTCGGCTGTATTACGGACAGCCAGCTTCAGATTCTTCCCCTGACGGTTCAGGGAGACGGAGACTGTTCCGCCCTTGGGTGAATACTTGACGGCGTTATCCAGCAGGATGGTAATCAGCTGCCGGATGGATTTTTCATCGCCCCGGAGACTCAGGAGGGGCTGAATCTGAGCCTGGAACAGCTTGCCCTGGGTAGCTGCCAGGGACTGAAAGGAGGTCAGCGTTTCCTGCACCAGATCCGACAGCGGGAAAACGATCATGGGAATCTGACGGTCTTCTTCCATCTTTGACAGATAGATTAGTTCGTTGGTCAGCTCTGTTAGGCGCGTGATCTGTTTCTGAATATCGGTGAGCCATTCGTTCTCGCCCCACTCCATTTCCAGCAGGGTGGTATCGGCTCCGATGATTGTAAGGGGCGTTTTGATCTCATGCCCGGCATCTGTAATGAAGCGCTTCTGCCGGCTGTAGCTTTCGGCCACAGGCTTCAGAATTCGTCCGGATAAGAGCAGGACCACCAGAAAGGTCAGCAGAAAGCCGCCCAGCCCTCCTAAAATACTCAGCAGAAAAAAAGCCCGGAGGGTAGAGAGATTTCTGCCGCAGTCCAGAAAAATAATGGAGGTTCCATCCTGCGAAGAACGTTTCAGATACCGGTAGGTGGAGATGAAGCCTCTGTCGTTGGATGAGCCCATGGCTTCCTGGGCGTATGAGACAGCGGTGTCTTCATCTATGGCGGCAATCTGATCGATATCCACCAGGAGCAGGACACCGTCCGGGTCCAGCTGCACGGAAAAATATCTGGATTCATAAGGGATCTCCGGCGAACTAAAGCCTAAAAAACCGTTCCCTATATTGTCTGAATCGAACTCTTTGGGAAAGGTTCCCTCATTGACGGCTAAAAGCTCCAGAATTTCATCTGTGCTATTTATAATATTCCTATAGTTCAAAAAGTTGATCAGGCCAAGCATGGACGCTAAAACGATGAAAACGGCCAGCATGGCTGTAGCTACAAATTTAACGCGAAGCTTTCGAATCATTCGATCATCTCCAAAGAATAGCCGGAATTTCTGGAGGCCCGTATTTTTATGTCCGCGTGCAGGGCAGAGAGCTTTTTTCTAAGATAAGAGATATAGACCCATACCACACTGACCTCGGCCTTTGCGTCGTAGCCCCAGATCTTTTCCAGAAAACGCTCTGTGGAAATCAGGTGCCTGGGATTGCACATTAAGAGCTCAAGCATCTGAAATTCCTTATTTGCAAGGCGGAAACTTCCGGTGGGGGAGGATAGCTCAAAGGTAGAGCGGTCCAGGGTGATATTCCCCAGACGGAGAAGAGAATCCGCGTCGTTCTGGCTTCTTGTCATAGCACGGATCCGGGCCAGAAGCTCCCGGGGAGAGAAGGGCTTCGTAAGGTAATCATTGGCCCCGGCATCATAATATCTAAAATAACGGCGTCGTAATTTCCTGTTTCCAGATATTCCAAAGCCTCCCGGCCATTGTAGGCGGGATCCGCCGAGTAATGATTCCTTTCTAAAATGGTAATCAACGCTTTTGAAAGTGAGTGCTCGTCTTCAGCAAGAAGCAGTCTCATAGTTTCCTCCTGATAACATGGCGAAAAGATTTTTTGCTACAGCTTTTATTATAAAAGCGATAGCTTAAATTGACATTAAAAAAAATATGAACTTTGTGTGTTCCTTCCTTTGCCGGATATGCGCCTCTTGCGGCACTCGACAGATGGGCGGGCAAGCGCGTCCGCTTGGCTCACTGCTCATGGGATAAAATATCGGTGTACAAGGATGAAGGTTTCCTGTATACTGAAGATAACGAAAAAATAAGGAGGGAAAACCAGTGGAAGACAAGATACTATTTACCATCGGCAGGCAGAAACGAATTGCCCTGATTGCCCATGACGGAAAAAAGAAAGAGCTTATGGAATGGTGCATGAAGAACAAGGAGATTCTTTCACGTCATTTTCTGTGCGGAACAGGCACTACCGCCAGGATGATCGCGGATTACACCGGACTTCCTGTGAAGGGCTACAGCAGCGGCCCTCTGGGAGGAGATCAGCAGATCGGGGCCAGGATTGTAGAGGGAAATGTAGATTTTGTGATTTTCTTTTCAGATCCCCTGGAAGCGCAGCCCCATGACCCGGATGTGAAGGCCCTTCTTCGGATTGCGCAGGTGTATGATATTCCCATTGCCAATAATCGGGCTACAGCGGATTTTATGATTACTTCCCCTTATATGGAAGCAGAGTACGAACACGAAGTGATCAATTTCGGCAAACAGGTTGCCGAACGGGCGGCCGCTCTGGGAAAATAAAATCTCCTGGAGGGCAGGAAGCGCAGCCCGGCTTTGACAGGAAATGCCAAAGCCGGGCTGCGCTGCTGTATCCACTGATAAAAGCAGCGGTCTGGTTCGGTGTAAACGATCGTGAAATTTCAAAATCAAAAAGAGTATTAAAACTTGAAAAAGTGATAAAAACGTGTTATTCTGTTTTCATCTCTTTCTGTGTTTTGGCGCAGAAGCGGTACATTTCTTCGTAGGCCTCCAGCTCTTCTTCGGAAGAAGGCAGAGCCGGGATCAGGCCGGTACAGTCTGTGACAGAGCAGGCAGTGCCGAAATCATCAAAAGAATTCTGATTTTCTTTTTTCTTGTAATTTTCCATTTATAAAAACTCCTTTCGGGGGATGAGGGGTTAAAGGCTCAGTCCCTGAGATAGTATTTGCAGGAGGAGAACATTCTAAACATTCAGAAAGAACAGGAGGCGGTAAAATTTGTACAGTGAAGCAATCTCAGCGGCCGTCTGCGGCGTGGAAAGCAGAATGATTCTGGTGGAAGCGGATGTGGCTAATGGGCTTCCTGGATTTTCCATGGTGGGCTTTCTGTCTTCGGAGGTCCGCGAAGCCCAGGACCGGGTGCGTACAGCTATCCACAATTCAGGAATACGGCTGGAGGCTAAGAAGGTAACGGTGAATCTGGCGCCGGGGGATGTGCGGAAATCCGGTTCCGGATTCGATCTGCCTATTGCTGTGGCGGTACTGGCAGCCTACGGCGTGATTCCCAGAGAAGCCTTAAGGGAAACGCTGTTTGCCGGGGAACTGGGGCTGGACGGCAGAATCAATAAAATCAGAGGGATCCTGGGAATGGTGATGGAAGCCAGGAAGGCCGGATGCAAAACCTGCATCCTGCCGGAAGAAAACGCGGCAGAGGGCGCCATGATAGAGGGCGTGAAGATCTGCGGGGCAAAATCACTGAAGGAAGTGCTGGATCATCTGACCGGTTCCTCAAAGCTGAAGCAGACCGTATCTAATATAGAAGAAAAATTTCAGAAGGAAGAAGAAAAAGATAAAATTGACTTTGCGGATATTCGGGGGCAGAGGCTGGTGAAGCGGGCCATTGAAATAGCGGCGGCGGGAATGCACAACATTCTGATCAGCGGACCGCCGGGCTGTGGGAAATCCATGATGGCCAAAAGGATTCCCACCATCCTTCCGCCGCTTTCCCGGGAAGAGGCCCTGGAGGTGTCTAAGATCTACAGTGTGGCCGGACTTCTCCCCGAGGAAGGGCTTTTGACGAAGCGTCCCTTCCGGATGCCTCATCATACAATTTCAGGAGCGGCTATGGCGGGCGGCGGGTTCGTGCCGGGGCCTGGGGAGATCAGCTTCGCCCATCGGGGAGTATTGTATCTGGATGAACTTCCGGAATACCAGACTGAGGTACTGGAGGTCTTAAGGCAGCCTATGGAGGACGGACAAGTGATCCTGTCAAGGGGCGGAGGAACTTACGTTTTTCCCTGCGAATTTATGTTGGCGGCTTCCAGAAATCCCTGCAAATGCGGATACTATCCGGACAGGACCAGGTGCCGCTGTACGGAAGGGGAGGTAGAGAGGTATCTGCACCGGATCAGCAGGCCCTTGCTGGACCGCATCGACCTGCACGTAGAGGCAGAACCGGTCAAATATGAAGAGCTCACCGGAGAGAGGAAGGAGGAGACATCTGAAATAATACGGGAAAGAGTCTTATTGGCAAGACAGAGGCAGGAGGAGCGGTACCGGGGAACAGGACTTCGCTTTAACCGGGATCTGACGCCGGCTCACCTGGAAGAATACTGTTCCCTGGGGGAGGGCGAGGCACGGCTGATGGCAGAGATATACAGAAAAAAAGAACTGACAGCCAGAGCCTTTCACCGCCTGCTGAAGGTGTCCAGAACTATAGCAGATCTGGAGGGAAGCAGGGAAATCGAAAGCCATCATATCAGCGAGGCTGTTTTGTACAGGCCCATAAAACAGCTGATGTAGGAAAGGAGGCGGACAGGATGAAAAAGAGAAAACCGGAGGTTCCCCCTCTTCATATGGAACGGTATTGGAGTTGGTTCTGCTGCATTCCGGGACTGACATACGCCCAGAGAGAGCTTCTTTTAAAATGCTTTGGAAATCCCGAAGCCCTCTGGAGGGCGTCTGACAGAGAACTTTCCTATCTTGAGGAGAAGGGCTGTGCTTTTCTCCCTACCGTGAAGATATTCAGAAAAGAAACCCCGCCGGAAAAAACAGAACATAGGCTCAAAAGTCTGGGAATAGAATTTACCAGCTGCGAGAATCCCCGTTATCCTGGGAGACTTAAAAATCTATCCGGAATGCCTTTCGGATTGTTCTGGAAGGGGAAAATTCCGGAAGAAGAGAGGAAAACAGTGGCTATAGTGGGGGCAAGGGAGTGTACCCGCTTTGGCAAAGAGACGGCGGAGAATCTGGCAGGGGAAATTGCCCGGGCCGGAGGAGTCGTAGTCAGCGGGGCGGCGTACGGTGTGGATGGGGCAGCGCAGCTTGCCGCGCTTCTGGCGGGAGGGGAGAGCACGGCTGTTCTGGGCTGCGGGACCGATATCCGTTACCCGGCGGGAAACGGCAGACTCTTTGAGCTTCTGGAGAGACAGGGAACCCTGGTTTCAGAATATCCTCCCGGCACGCCTCCCAGACGCTATCATTTTCCGGCCAGAAACAGGATTATCAGCGGCCTTTCTGACGTCACAGTGGTAGTTGAAGCCAGAAAGCGCAGCGGTTCCCTGATCACAGCAGGCTTCGCGGCGGATCAGGGAAAAGATGTATATGCGGTTCCCGGGCGGCCAGGGGAATGCTTAAGCGAAGGGTGCAATGAGCTGATTTCCCAGGGAGCCAATCTGTTCCTGTCGGCGGAAAGCTTTCTGAGAACGTTTTTTCCCGAAAAAACGAGGCAAAAAAAGTGGTGCAAAGAAGATCTGACACTTGCGCCTGCCGAAAAATTGGTGTATAGTAGTTTCGATTTGCATTCTAAAACCCTGTGGGAATTAGCGGAATGCACAGGACTTTCCCTGTCAGAGCTGGGAAGCAGCCTGCTTTCCCTGGAGGAGAAAGGATATATACGGGAGACAGGGCAGAACACCTTTGCCGCGGCGGCCTGGCCCGGCAGCTCTTGAGAGGACTGTTCCGGAAGAACAGAAAGATTCAGAATGACTGAAACAAGCAGGGGTAATTACGGGAGGAATTTGCGATGGCGAAGAATTTAGTGATCGTCGAGTCACCCACAAAGGTAAAAACGATTAAGAAATTTTTGGGCCAGAATTATGAAGTGCTGGCGTCCAACGGCCACGTGCGGGATCTGCCGAAAAGCCAGCTGGGAATAGACGTGGAACACGGATATGAGCCAAAATATATTACGATCCGAGGCAAGGGAGATATCCTTGCTTCTTTGAGAAAGGCGGAGAAAAAAGCCGATAAAGTGTATCTGGCAACGGACCCTGACCGGGAAGGGGAGGCTATCTCCTGGCATCTGTCAGAGGCTCTGAAGCTGGACAAGAAAAAACAGAACAGAATTACTTTTAATGAGATTACAAAAACAGCGGTAAAGGAATCCTTAAAGCATGCGCGGCCCATTGATATGAATCTGGTGGACGCCCAGCAGACCAGAAGGATCCTGGACCGGATGGTAGGATATAAAATCAGCCCTCTTCTCTGGCAGAAGGTGAAGAGGGGGCTGAGCGCCGGAAGAGTCCAGTCTGTAGCGCTCCGGCTCATCGGGGACAGAGAGGATGAGATCAACGCTTTCATTCCTCAGGAGTACTGGACCATGGAAGCCCTTTTGGCCGTACCGGGAGAGAAGAAACCTGTGCGGGCCAAATTTTACGGCAGAGACAAGAAGATCACGATTGTCTCTGAAGAACAGATGAAGGAGATATCCGAAAATATAAAGGAT
Organism: Candidatus Choladousia intestinavium; assembly: GCA_018712785.1. Classification (GTDB taxonomy): domain Bacteria; phylum Bacillota; class Clostridia; order Lachnospirales; family Lachnospiraceae; genus Choladousia; species Choladousia intestinavium. Next base: position 14,154 of record DVGK01000085.1, read on the forward strand.
GCGGAGTATCTGGTGGAGGATGTGAAGCGGGGAGAGAGAATGAAGAAGCCTCCCCTTCCTTTTACCACCAGTACGATGCAGCAGGAGGCGGCAAACGCCCTGAACTTTTCCACTCAAAAGACCATGCGGCTTGCCCAGCAGCTCTATGAGGGAATTGATATTAAAGGAAACGGCACGGTCGGTCTGATCACCTATCTGCGTACAGATTCTACCAGGATCTCCGAGGAGGCAGATGGGGCCGCCAGGAGCTTTATCGCCGCTCAGTACGGGGAAGCTTACGTAGGGGAAGGGGGAAATGCCGGCGGAGGCAATAAAAAAATCCAGGATGCCCACGAGGCCATCCGACCTTCCGATATAAACAGGACGCCGGCCAGCATGAAAGATTCTCTTACCCGAGATCAGTTCCGCCTGTATCAGCTGATCTGGAAGCGTTTCGCTGCCAGCAGAATGTCATCTGCCCGGTATGAGACTACCACTGTGAAGATAAAGGCAGGAGACTACCGTTTTACAGTGGCGGCTTCCAGAGTGCTGTTCGACGGCTTTATGTCTGTCTATACAGAGAGCGGAGAGACAAAAGAGGAGAGCAATGTTCTGAAGGGAAACATTGAACCAGGAATGGAGCTGAAGCTTCAGGAGCTTGAGACAAAACAGCATTTCACCCAGCCGCCGGCCCATTATACAGAGGCGTCCCTGGTGAGAACGCTGGAAGAGCTGGGCATCGGACGCCCCAGTACGTATGCGCCTACCATTACTACCATTATCGCCAGAAGATATGTAGCCAAAGAAAACAAAAATCTCTATATTACGGAACTGGGAGAGGTAGTAAATAATATTATGAAGGAAGCCTTCCCAAGTATTGTAGACGTGAATTTTACAGCCAATATGGAATCCCTTCTGGATTCTGTGGCAGAGGGGACGGTTCCCTGGAAGACGGTGGTGGAAAACTTCTATCCGGATCTGGACGCAGCCGTAAAGGATGCGGAGAAAAATCTGGAGAAGGTGACCATCGAGGATGAGGTTTCTGATGTGGTCTGTGAAGAGTGCGGAAGAAATATGGTGATTAAATACGGTCCCCACGGAAAATTCCTGGCATGTCCTGGCTTTCCGGAGTGCAGAAACACCAAGCCTTATCTGGAGAAGATCGGCGTGGCCTGCCCGAAATGCGGGAAGGACATTGTAATCCGGAAGACAAAGAAGGGAAGAAAGTACTATGGCTGTGAGGATAATCCCGCCTGTGACTTTATGTCCTGGCAGAAGCCTTCCGAGAAGAAGTGTCCCCAGTGCGGAGGCTACATGGTAGAAAAAGGCAGCCGGCTGGTATGCGCGGATGCTTCCTGCGGATACGTTTGCGGAAAAGATGCGAAATAGAAAATAAATATGCGCCAATACCTACGAAATGCGTTGATTTTCTGAAAATTGTATGGTAACATATAAAATAGAATCAGATAAAATGTGGGTAGAGGAGGTCCAAGATGAGTGTACAATTACTGGATAAAACCAGAAAGATTAATCAGCTCCTGCATAACAACAATACAAGCAAGGTAGTGTTTAACGATATCTGCGACGTCTTGACCGGGATTCTGAATTCCAATATTCTGGTGATCAGCCGGAAAGGAAAGGTTCTGGGAGTTGGCTTATGTGACGGAGTTGAGGAAATCAAGGAGCTGATCGTTGACAGGGTGGGCGGACATATTGATCCCATGCTGAACGAGAGACTTCTTGGCGTACTGTCTACAAAAGAAAACGTAAATCTTGAGACTCTTGGATTCGTTGGGGAAAATGTCAGAAAATACCAGGCAATTATCAATCCCATTGATATTGCCGGGGAACGGCTTGGAACCGTATTTATGTATAAATGTGGAAGCCAGTACGAGATTGATGATATTATTCTGAGCGAGTACGGAACAACGGTAGTAGGTCTTGAGATGATGCGCTCTGTGAACGAGGAGAACGCGGAAGAAAATCGAAAAATTCAGATTGTAAAATCGGCAATCAGCACACTCTCTTTTTCAGAGATGGAGGCTATTATCCATATTTTCGACGAGCTGGACGGTACGGAAGGGATTTTGGTGGCAAGCAAGATCGCTGACCGGGTGGGGATTACCCGTTCTGTCATCGTGAATGCCCTGCGGAAATTTGAGAGCGCCGGAGTGATTGAGTCCAGATCCTCCGGAATGAAGGGAACCTATATAAAGGTTCTGAATGACGTGGTATTTGACGAGCTTGAGGAGATTAAGAAGACAAAAAACATTAAATAGCAGATTCGTAAAATCAGAGACAGTTCACTCTCTTGGGACCGTCTGGAGACCGTGGCTTGCAAGCCTGCGGTTCTCCGGGCGGTCTTTGGCTTTTGTGAGAATGTACACGTTAATTTAAAAAATGAGAAAATAAGAGAAATAATTAGATTAAGAGAGTTATCAAAAGAAAATGAGGCGATATCAGACAATATTTGAAGTTGCAATATTTCCTCAATTTAACTAATATAGCATTGTCGATCAGCACTCGATGTTGATGAGTGCTAATAAAAGGGGCAATGATCATCTAAGGAGGAATTAAATATGAAGTTAGTACCATTAGGAGACAGGGTTGTATTAAAACAGTTTGAAGCAGAAGAGACAACAAAATCCGGGATTATCCTCACAAGCAAGACACAGGAAAAGCCTCAGGAAGCTGAAGTTATTGCGGTTGGACCTGGCGGAATGGTTGACGGCAAGGAAGTAACCATGCAGGTGAAGGTTGGGGATAAAGTAATTTATTCCAAGTACGCAGGCAATGAAGTGAAGCTTGATGATGAAGAGTATATTATTGTAAGACAGAATGATA
>DVGK01000086.1 GCA_018712785.1 Candidatus Choladousia intestinavium
TTTACCGTATTAACTTTGAAACAGAGAAGTATGAAACCATCAAGTCATCTTCGGACGTAAGAGAAGAGTTGGGGGAAAAGGGGGACTATCAGCATTTGCTGGATACGGTAGGGTCCGTGGTGGAGAGCAACACGTATGAGGAGTTTAAGAAAAATTTTTCCATGGACAATATCCGTAAGCTGGTAAAGAAGCGTATCTATGAATTCGGCGGAGACTATCAGAGGAGGTTTCACGATGTCCGGAAATGGGTCAGCATTAAGATTGTGTATAATAAAGGACTGGGTCTAAATGAAGTGATCATGTGTTTCAGAGAGATCGATCAGGAGAAAAAGAAGGAGATCAATCAGCACGAACTTCTTGAGAGAGCCCTGGAGAATGCCAGAAAGGCAGATCAGAAGAAAACCATGTTTTTCAGCAATATGTCCCATGATATGAGGACGCCCCTGAACGCGGTGACAGGCTTTGCGAAGCTGGCTTTGGAAAATGAGGAGGAACCACAGAAGGTTCATGAGTACCTTGTAAAAATTGAGGCGTCCGGAAAACAGCTGATCGCTCTGGTGAACGATGTGCTGGACATGTCCAGAATCGAGCGGGGAACAGTCAGCTCTCTGGAGTGCAAGCCTACCAATCTGGAGGTCTGCATCCGGGAATGCGCGGAGCTTTTTGAGGAGCAGGCCAGGCAGGAAGAGAAGCAGTTTGAAGTAAAGATCAAACTGTACAATCCTGTGGTGAACTGCGATCCTTACAGAATAAAACAGATTTTAAATAATCTTCTGTCCAACGCCTTCAAGTACAGCGGCAGGGGGGATAGGATTTTTCTGGAGGCGGAAGAGCTGGAGCAAAAGGACAGCCGGGGAAAATATCAGATTGTGGTGCGGGACACGGGGGTAGGCATGTCCCAGAGCTTTCTGGAGCGCATCTTTGAGCCTTTCGCCAGGGAAACGATGTTCGCCCCCACCAAAGCCGAGGGAACCGGTCTGGGGATGCCTATTGTCAAAGGCCTGGTACAGCAGATGAGCGGAGAAATCTTTGTCAGAAGTGAGCTTGGAAAGGGGTCTGAATTTACCGTTCTTCTTCCCCTTCAGATTCTTCAGAAGAAAGAAGAGGAGACAGAAAAGGAGGCAAAAGCACAGCCCTTCAGCCTGTCAGGGAAAAGGATTCTGATTGCCGAGGACAACGAACTGAATATGGAGATCGCTTCAGAATTCCTGTCCATGATGGGAGTGGATCTGATACAGGCATGGAACGGACAGGAGGCCCTGGAGCTGTTTGCCGCTTCCTTTCCCGGGACCATTGACGCTGTCCTGATGGATATGCAGATGCCCGTAATGGACGGCTGCACGGCCTGCAGAGAAATCCGGAAGCTGCCAAGACCGGATGCGGCCACTGTGCCTGTGATCGCGATAACCGCCAATGCTTTCGCGGAGGATATAGCAAGGACAAAAGAGGCAGGCATGAACGCCCATATCTCCAAACCTATTGATTTTAAGCTTTTGACTGAAGTTCTTGGAAAGCTGTCTTTGTGACATCAGGTACGGCTGCTTTCAGAAAGAAGGCGCGGAGGCAGCCGTTGCCAGGAGAGATGTTTCAGAATATAATTGGGATCATGAAGATTGGAAGGAGAGTGTGAACATGGAGAAAAAGCCGGTTTTGGTCATTATGGCGGCGGGAATGGGAAGCCGTTACGGCGGACTCAAGCAGGTGGATCCTGTGGATGAGCAGGGCCATATTATCATGGATTATTCTATTTTTGATGCCAGAAGAGCCGGATTTGAAAAGGTTATTTTTATTATCAAGAGAGAAAACGAAAAGCTCTTCCGGGAGGTGATTGGAAACCGAGTCAGCCGGTATATGGAGACGGCTTACGCGTTTCAGGAGCTTACCGATCTGCCGGAGGGGTTTAGGGTGCCGGAGGGCCGGCAGAAGCCCTGGGGGACGGGACACGCTGTTTTAAGCTGCCGGAAGCTTCTGGAAGGGCCCTTTGCAGTTATCAACGCAGATGACTATTACGGGGGACATGCTTTCAGAATTCTGTACGACACGCTCATCAGGGAGAAGGAAGGTGAAAAGGAGTGCTACACCATGGTGGGTTATATCCTGAAAAACACCCTGACGGAGCATGGGCATGTGGCAAGAGGCATCTGCCAGATGGACAGTGACGGATTTCTTACGGGAATTCAGGAACGAACCCATATAGAGAAGAGAGGGGAGAAGGCTGTTTTTGTGGAAGAGGACGGAAAAATCTGTGAGGAAATTCCCTCAGACAGCCTCGTTTCCATGAATATGTGGGGATTTGAACGGAATTTTGTAAGAGAACTGGAAAAAAGGTTTTCGCCTTTTTTGGAGAAAAACCTCCGGGAAAATCCTCTGAAGTGCGAATATTTTTTGCCGGAGGTGGTAAGCAGCCTGATCCGGGAGGGAAAAGCTTCCGTTAAAGTGGAAAAATCTGAGGACAGATGGTACGGTGTTACATATAAGGAGGATAAGCCCCAGGTAATGGAAGCAATCCGGAATCTGAAGGCCCGTGGGCGGTATCCGGAAATGCTCTGGGAATAAAAACTTACTGGAAAATTCTGTTCCTTTACATTGACAACCGAGTTAGGAAAGACTAAAATGAGACTGTGTTACATAGGACTAACCTGGGCGAAGGCCGGAAAAGGAGGGGGTAAAAATGAAACAGCATCGGTTTTGGGCCTATGCGGCAGTCGTATGTTTTGTAATGCTTTTCTATACTGGGATGAAACACAAGTAAAGGAGGAGATACGTATGATATCCAGTTCACTCGTAAAGAAAATCGGTTTGTTTGCAGGCGGAGTTCTCTTTGGAACGGCGGGGGTGAAAATTCTTTCCAGCCAAGACGCAAAGAAGACTTACGTACATTGTACGGCGGCAGCCCTCCGAGCCAAGGACTGTGTGATGAAGACTGCTACCACAGTTCAGGAGAATGCGGAGGATATTCTTGCAGAAGCTAAGAATATAAATGAAAAGAGGGCCAGAAAGGAAGCAGAGGCTGAGTTCTGGGATGAAGCGGAGGATGAAGGCTGCGAGCAGACGGATGGTCAGGTTCAATGAAATTCAAAATTAAACACGAGATAGAAGGAAGGCTCCGTATCCATCTGTCATGCAGTTCCATGACTGTCCGTGAGGCAGATACACTGCTGTATTACCTTGAGAATCTGGAGTTTGTTCAGAGGGCAAGGGTCTATGAACAGACTGGCGATGCGGCGGTTGTTTATACCGGGAACCGGCAGCAGGTCATAAAGGCGTTTAGAGAATTTCAGTATGAAAAAGTAACGCCGCCGAAGGCTTTTTTAGAAAGTTCCGGAAGAGAGCTGAACGCCCGGTATCGGGAGAAGCTGATTAGTAAGATCCTCTTTCATCTGGCAGCGAAGCTTCTTCCAAATCCCCTGCGGATTTTCAGGTTCGGAATCCAGGCTGTACCGTACCTGAGAAGGGGAATCGGCTGCCTTGCGAAGGGAAAGCTGGAAGTTCCTGTACTGGACGGCACCGCTATCGGTGTGTCTATGCTTCGGGGGGATTTTAATACGGCGGGGTCTGTTATGTTCCTTCTGGGCATCGGCGGGATTCTGGAAGAATGGGGACATAAAAAGTCGGTTGGCGATCTTGCCAGAAGCATGTCTCTGAATGTGGGCAAGGTCTGGCTGAAGCGTGAAGGTGTGGAAATCCTCTCCGATATAGGAAAAGTCAGAACCGGTGATGAGATTGTGATTCACATGGGCAGCGTGATCCCGCTGGATGGCATTGTCATAGAAGGTGAGGCTATGGTGAATCAGGCATCCCTGACGGGAGAGAGCCTTCCGGTGAAAAAGACCGTCGGGGGCTATGCTTATGCAGGAACCGTTGTAGAAGAAGGGGAACTGACCCTTCAGGTAAAAAAAGCCACAGGTTCCACCAGATATGAAAAAATTATTCTTATGATTGAAGAAACGGAGAAGCTGAAGTCTGCTGTGGAGAGCAGGGCCGAACACCTGGCGGACCGGCTGGTTCCCTATACCTTTCTGGGCACGGGGCTTGCGTGGCTCTTTACAAGGAATGCTTCCAGGGCTCTATCAGTTCTCATGGTGGACTTCTCCTGCGCGCTGAAGCTTGCCATGCCTATTACGGTTCTCGCCGCCATCCGCGGCGCCCACGCAAAGCATATTACAGTAAAAGGCGGGAAGTATCTGGAAGCTTTTGCGGAAGCGTCCACCATCGTATTTGACAAGACGGGGACCCTGACGAAAGCGCGTCCCACGGTAAAATCTGTGGAAACCTTCGGGGATGAAAAGCCTTCGGAGCTTCTGAGAATCGCCGCCTGCCTGGAAGAGCATTTTCCGCATTCCATGGCAAAGGCGGTAGTCAGAGCTGCCAGGGAGAAGAGCCTGGAACACCAGGAGATGCATACGAAGGTAGAGTATATTGTGGCTCATGGCATAGCATCTTCCATAGGCGGAAAGAAAGTGGTGATCGGAAGCTATCACTTTGTGTTTGAGGATGAGGCTTGCCGGATACGCCCGGAGTATCAGGACAAATTCAGAAAGCTTCCAGCGGAATATTCTCATCTGTATTTGGCAGTGGATCACATACTGGAAGGGGTGATCTGCATTGAAGATCCGGTACGGGAGGAAGCGGCCGATGTGATTCGCGCTCTCAGGGAAGAAGGCTTCAAAAAGATTGTAATGATGACGGGAGACAGCGAGAGGACAGCCAGCGCTATCGCTGCTGGTTTGGGCGTTGACGAGTACTACTCAGAAGTCCTTCCGGAGGAAAAAGCTGCTTTTGTCCAGAAAGAGAAGGAAAAGGGACGCAGGGTGGTGATGGTGGGAGACGGGATCAATGATTCCCCGGCTCTCTCAGCCTCTGATGTGGGAATCGCCATCAGCGACGGCGCGGAAATTGCCCGGGAGATCGCGGATATTACAGTGGCAGCGGATGATCTTCGCCAGCTTGTGGTACTGCGCCGGCTCAGCAAAAATATGATGCGCCGGATTGGCAGGAATTACAAGGCGATTCTAGGGATCAACGGAACACTGATTGTCTGCGGGGTAGCCGGAGTGATACAGCCTACCACCTCCGCTTTCCTGCACAATGCCTCCACCCTTGCATTAAGTCTCCGGAGCATGAATTATTCTCTGGGTTCATAGAAAATCAAGAAGGCCGTTATCAAGTATTATGCCAGGCAGCGGCCTTCTTGATTCATGACAATGGAAAGCCCGTTTCTATAGTTTTACATAAATTTCACACAGCCTTGATAGCAGACCTGGCGAAAAAGCAATAATATAGAAAAGATATAATGTCTACAATATCTACAATAAGAAACGCCGGCCGGAAGAAGGGCCGGGAACGGAGGAAACTGTGGAGCAGATTTATAAAAACAGAGAGCTGTCATGGCTGCAGTTTAATGAAAGAGTGCTGGAGGAAGCTGACAATCCTCAAGTGCCTTTATGTGAACGTCTGACCTTTGTGTCTATTTTTCAGAGCAATCTGGACGAATTCTTTATGGTGCGGGTAGGTTCTCTTCAGGATCAGGTGATTCTGAAAGAAAAAATAACGGATAACAAAACCGGTATGTCCCCGGCCCAGCAGATTGACGCCGTGGTAAAGGAAGTGCAGCGCCTGATTGTAAAACGGGATGAGATCTATGAACGTCTTATGGGGCAGATTGAAGAGCAGGGGATCCGCATTGTGGATTTCCATAAAATCGGAAAGGAAGAGGAAACTCTTCTGGAGCTTTATTTTGACCAGGAGATCGCCCCGTTGATCTCGCCCACAGTCGTAGGACGAAGACAGCCCTTTCCATTTTTGAGAAACCGGGAGATTTACGCGGCAGCGGCATTGGAGACTAAGAATAAAAAAGAGAGAATCGGGATCATTCCCTGTACCAATAATGTGTTTGAGCGGCTGATTCCCGTTCCGGGCATGAGCGGCTGCTATATCCTTTCCGAAGAGCTGATTCTCCATTTTATATCCAAGGTATTTAAAGGCTACGCCATAAAAACGAAATCTCTTCTCCGGGTGACTAGAAACGCGGATATTGATTCGGACGCTCTGTATGATGAAGATCTGGATTACCGGGAATTCATGGCTGAATTGATGAAAGAGAGGAAAAAGCTCTCTCCTGTGCGGATGGAGCTTTCCAGAAATATGGATGAAGAGATCGTGCATACCATCCGGAAATATCTGGAACTGGACGGCACACGGATCTTCTACAACAAATCTCCCCTGGAGATGTCTTTTCTGTTTCGCATCCAGGATCTGCTGCGGAAAAAGCCGGAGCTGTTTTATGAAAAGAGAACGCCCCAGAAATCGCCTCAGTTCAGAGACGGGGAGAGTATTCTGGCGCAGATTGAGGAAGGAGACAAGCTTCTTTCCTATCCCTTTGAATCCATCCGCCCCTTCCTGAAGCTGCTTTCGGAGGCAGCGGAGGATGAGAGTGTGGTTTCTATAAAAATGAGCCTTTACCGGGTGGCAAAACAGAGCAAGGTTGTGGAGGCGCTGATCGAAGCTGCTGAAAATGGAAAAGAGGTTGTAGTTCTGGTGGAGCTTCGGGCCAGGTTTGACGAGGAAAACAACATTGCCTGGTCCAGGCGGCTGGAAAATGCCGGCTGTCAGGTGATCTACGGACTGGACGGGTATAAGGTGCATTCCAAGCTTTGCCTGATTACCAGAAAGTGTCAGGGACAGATTCAGTATATTACGCAGATCGGAACCGGAAACTATAATGAAAATACATCGAGACTGTATACAGATCTGTCTCTGATGACCAGTGATGAGAGAATCGGTCAGGAAGCGGCGGGGGTTTTCAAGGCTCTTGCCATGGGAGAGACGGTAGACAAAAGCGACCTTCTTATGGTAGCCCCCAAGTGTCTTCAGAACAAGGTACTGTCTCTTCTGGACGAAGAGATCTCTCATGCCAGACAGGGAGAGGAGGCGTACGTGGGACTGAAGCTGAACTCTCTGACCGATAAGACGATTATGGATAAGCTGGTGGAGGCCTCCTGCGCCGGCGTGAAGATTGAAATGATCATCCGGGGAATCTGCTGCCTGATTCCCGGAATAAAGGGAAAGACAGAAAATATCCGGATCATCAGCGTTGTGGGACGGTTCCTGGAGCATTCCAGAATTTATATTTTCGGAACGGGAGAACGGAGAAAATACTATATCAGCTCTGCGGATTTTATGACCAGAAATACGGTGCGCAGAGTGGAGGTGGCGGCTCCGGTAAGAGAACCCGCCCTGTGCCGCCGGCTTCAGGAAATCTTTGATCTCATGCTTTCCGATAATCAGAAGGCCAGTGTTCTCGGACCGGACGGCAGCTACAGCCGGGTGCCTCAGAAAGGAGAGGCGGTCAATTCTCAGGAGAGGCTGTATGATCTGGCCTGTGAGAGGAGATGACAAGGAAGAAGCAAATGGAAGTTACTTATTCACAGATTAAAAGCAATACAGAAATCAACCTGCTGATAGAAAAAGGAAATCAGGTCCTCGGAGAGCTGGGATATACAGAACACTCAAAGAAGCATGCGGCCAAGACTGCGGAGACGGCAGCTATGATTCTCAAGGAGCTGGGCTATGGAAAACACAAGGTGGAGCTGGCCAGAATTGCCGGCTATATGCATGACATCGGAAACAGTATCAACCGGACGGATCACGCCCATACCGGCGGCGTGCTGGCATACGGGATTCTGAAGGATTTGGGAATGCCTCTGGAGGATGTGCTGACGGTGACTTCCGCCATTGGACATCACGATGAGGCTACAGGAGCGCCGGTGGACGAGGTGTCGGCGGCATTGATTCTGGCAGATAAATCGGATGTCCGCAGAAACCGCGTGCAGAACCCGTATCCGGCAAAGTTTGACGCCCACGACCGGGTTAATTACGCGGTGCTTTCCTGCAAAATGACCATTGATAAAGATAAAAGAACCATCAGCGTTCAGATTGAGCTGGACGATACCATCTGTACCGTTATGGACTATTTTGAGATTTTCCTGAAAAGAATGGTTATGTGCCGGAAAGCGGCGGAGAAGCTTCAGTGCCGCTTTAAACTGTCCGCGAATGGAAATAAGCTGTGCTGAGGAAGAAAAATTCTTGCAATACAGACAAAAATAAAGGATAATGAAGGGGTGTATCTGAGTGTTTGCAGGCAGAATTTAGGAAGGGGATTTCAATGGTTCACAAAAAAATCGCAGTGGCCGGGCATATCTGTGTTGACCTGACACCTGTTTTTCCCCCCGGGGAAAAAGGATCCGTCAGGGAGGCTCTTGTGCCGGGCCGGCTTTTGCATATGGAGGGGATGGATATCCATACCGGCGGCGTAGTTTCCAATACGGGGCTGGCGCTGAAGAAGCTGGGGGCCTCCGTAGAACTGATGGGAAAAGTAGGAAAGGATGAGCTGGGGCGCCTGGTGCTGGAGATCATGAGGAGCCATGGCATCTGCCGGGGGATTACGGAAGATGACAGCTGTACGACCTCTTATACCATTGCCCTGGCCATCCCGGGACTGGATCGGATTTTTCTTCATAATCCGGGAGCCAACGACACGTACGCGTCGGAGGATATCCGGGAGGAAGGGCTGGAGGACGCAGCGCTGTTCCATTTCGGTTATCCTCCCCTGATGAGGAGGATGTACGAAAACGGCGGCCGGGAGCTGCTGCGGATTTTCCGCAGAGTAAAGGAAAAGGGAATCGCTACCTCACTGGATATGGCGGCGGTAGACGCGGATTCTGACGCCGGAAAAGCAGACTGGAGGGAGATCCTAAAGAGTGTGCTGCCGTATGTGGACTTCTTTATGCCCAGCGCGGAGGAGCTTCTTTTTATGATGGACCGGGAGCGATACGATTTTCTGCAGAAAGCGGCTGACGGCGGCGAAATCCTCCAGGTTCTGGAGATTGACCGGGATATCAGGCCGCTGGGTGAAGCGCTGATTCAGATGGGAGCCGCCGTTGTGCTGATTAAATGCGGCGCCCTGGGGATTTATTACAGAACCGCCTCAAAAGAGCGGCTGAAAAAAGCCGGGAAGCTGTTTGAAGAGACCGGACAGTGGGAGAACCGGGAAGGGTTTGAGAAAAGTTATAAACCAGAGAGAGTCCTGTCAGGAACCGGCGCCGGCGACACAACTATAGCGGCTTTTCTCCTGGCGGCGCTTAAGGGCCGTTCCCTGGAGCAAAGCCTGAAGGTGGCGGCTGCCGCGGGGGCTTCCTGCGTAGAAGCTCTGGACGCCTTAGGCGGTCTGAAATCCTTTGAAGAGCTGGAACGAAAAATCAGGAACGGCTGGGAAAAGAACGAAAGCGGGGGAGTCAGGCCATGAGGTTTCACAATATTACGAAAGACGATATGCTGAACGGCGACGGGCTTCGGGTGGTTCTCTGGGTAGCGGGGTGCAGCCATTACTGCAGGGGATGCCAGAATCCTGTTACATGGGATCCGGCGGGAGGCGTGGAATTTACGGAAGATTCCAGGCGGGAAATCTTTGAGCTTCTGGATAAACCGTATATTTCCGGAATCACCTTCAGCGGCGGTGATCCTCTTTACAGCGGCAATGAGAAAGAGATTACCCTGCTGGCCCGGAAAATAAGAGAAAAATATCCTCACAAAACCATCTGGCTGTATACCGGCGCAAAGTGGGAAGAAATTCAGAATAAAGAGATCATTCCCCTCCTGGATGTAGTGGTGGATGGAGAGTATGTGGAAGAACTGCGTGATACAAAGCTGTTCTGGAGAGGCAGCTCAAACCAGAGAGTCATTGATGTACAGGAGACTCTGAAAAGCGGCGAAATCGTCTTCCATTGCAGCTGAGGCACCGGATCAGGACGGACCCGCCTGGTGCCATTTAGCTACCTGACAGGGCAGCGGTCCTTACGGAGAGAATAGAGTCAAATACCCCGCAGCAAGCTGAGGGACATGAAATGAATGAGGAGAATTATTATGGAAATGATTAAAATTCAGTATCTGGAGCCCGACACCCCGCGCCTTGCGTACATAGACGGAAAATCAGACTGGATCGATCTGAGAGCGGCAGAGGACGTGGAGCTGAAGGCCGGAGAATTCCGGCTGATCCATCTGGGGGTGGCCATGCGGCTTCCCCAAGGATACGAGGCGCATATTGTCCCGCGAAGCTCGACTTTTAAAAACTTCGGCATCCTGCAGGCAAATCATATGGGAGTCATAGACGAATCCTACTGCGGCCCCGGGGACTGGTGGAGATTTCCGGCTCTTGCCGTGCGGGATACCGTTATCCGAAAAAATGACCGGATCTGTCAGTTCCGGATCATGAAGCATCAGCCCGCGCTGACATTTGAAGAAGGGGAACTCTCCGGGGAGGACCGGGGAGGCTTTGGCAGCACCGGGATCCGCTGAACGGCGGATCCTTCTTTTATCGGCCGGTGAAATCCGTAAAAAATTTTATTGCTATTTATGGAATTTGCGATATAATATTCTTGTGAAATATTTTAGTAAATATTAAACAATTAGGAATGCGGAGGGTAAAATGGCAAAATACGTAATTAATCCAAACAAGAAGTTAAGTAAGATCAACAAAGAGATCTACGGACATTTTTCCGAGCACCTGGGCCGCTGCATCTATGAGGGCATCTATGTGGGAGAGGATTCTAAGATTCCCAACCGCAACGGAATGCGTGTGGATGTGGTAGAGGCACTGAAAAAAATCAAGGTTCCGGTTCTGCGCTGGCCGGGCGGATGCTTCGCGGACGAGTATCACTGGATGGACGGTATCGGACCCAAGGAGAATCGTAAGAAGATGATTAATACCCATTGGGGCGGAGTTGTGGAGGACAACAGCTTCGGTACCCATGAGTTTTTTGAGCTTTGCGAACAGCTTGGATGCGAAGCGTACGTAAATGGAAACCTGGGAAGCGGCACGGTCCGCGAGATGTCGGAGTGGGTGGAGTATATCACCTTCAACGGCGTATCTCCCATGGCGGACTTAAGAGCGGCCAACGGCCACAAAGATCCCTGGAAGCTTACCTATTTTGGCGTGGGCAATGAGAACTGGGGCTGCGGTGGCAATATGAATCCCGATTTCTACGCTAATGAGTACCGTAGATATCAGACGTATGTGCGCAACTATGACAAGGATCATCCGATCCAGAAGATCTGCTCCGGTCCCAACGTAGATGACTATGCGTGGACCAGAGGCGTGCTGGAGACAGCATTCGGACATCAGATGCCGAATGCGGAGCCGAACCACGGATTCATGGACGGCCTGTCCCTTCATTATTATGTACATCCCCACGGATGGCAGAATAAAGGAAGCGCCACAGACTTCGACGAGAAAGACTGGTACATCACGCTGAATAAGGCTTACTTTATGGACGAGCTGGTAACGCGCCACGGCTGCATTATGGACGAGTTTGATCCGGAAAAGAGAATCGGCCTGATTGTGGATGAATGGGGAACCTGGTTTGATGTAGAGCCGGGTACGAATCCCGGATTCCTGTATCAGCAGAATACCATCCGGGACGCGCTGGTAGCCGGCATTACCCTGAATATTTTCAATAAGCACAGCGACCGCGTGAAGATGGCCAACATTGCCCAGATGGTCAATGTGCTCCAGTCCGTGATCCTGACAGACGGCGCGGATATGATCCTGACTCCGACCTATCACGTATTTGATATGTACAAGAGCCATCAGGATGCCGTCCTGGTAGACAGCAGCCTGGAGACAGAGCAGATCGGCCTTGAGGAAGAGTGGCAGGTGCCGAACCTGACCGAGTCCGTATCCGAGGACGCGGAAGGAAAGCTTCACATTACCGTTACGAATCTTTCCGCTTCCCAGAGCTATCCCATCGACGCGATTCTGGTAGACTATTCCGCGGGAGAAGTTTCCGGTGAGATCGTATCCGGTGAGATGCATGAGAAGAATACTTTTGAAGCTCCGGACTGCGTGAAGGTGCGTGCGTTTAACGAGGTATCTGTGACAGAACAGGGACTTTCCTTTACGATTCCTCCCTGCGCGGTGGTACATCTGACCGTCAGCAAAAAGGCGTAAAGAAAGTGTCAGAAGGGTTAAGAATCTGCCGGAAGTGCCTTCTGGAGCAGACGTCTCTGGAAGAGTACGCGGACAGCCTGAAAGCGTATATAGAGAATCTGGACGAGGAGGATCGGGTACCGCAGGAGCTGTATGAGGAACGGCTGGAGAAATGCGCCCGGTGCGCGAATCTTTTCTCCGGCATGTGTCGGCTTTGCGGATGTTTCGTAGAACTGCGGGCAGCCCTGAAGGTGAGAAAATGCCCGGATCTTCCGAGAAAATGGTAAAAAAGATAAAAATTGCAGCCCGGTCATCAGACCGGGCTGTAATTTATCTGAACCTTTATATCCTGATTGTAATTGCCGAAATGCTGGCCGAAGAGAGTCAGACCGCCGATCCGCTTGGAAGGCTCCTGTACCTGGAAACGAAACCGGAGACTGTCCTGGGCGGTCAGTGAAAGCTGGGTGGTATTGACATCCGAGATCTTCAGGCCGTCGATGTACGTACCTCTGCGGTTGATAACCAGCATCTTCAGAAGACCGTACTGATTCCAGTTCTGGAACCACCAGCTGGGGGTAAAGAGCCCCCTTACATCGCCGAAATCCCCGGGACTGGTCCAGGTACCCAGCACAGACTTATTCAGCATAAAGGTGATATCCGAGGGCCAGTCGTTGTTCACGCCGGGAGCCTCGCTGCTGATCTCAAAGGAGATAGTGATCTTGGTGATCCTGTGTCCCGCAGGAAGCATATTGGGAATCATATAGTCTACATACCCCTTGGCGAACCAGAGAATCTGAGCGTTTACATGGGAAGGATGGGCGAAATACCGGGGATCGTCCACCTCGCCGATAAGCTTTTTCTCCGTGGCAATGCCGCAGGTGGGAAAAACGTGGTAGTTTGAATAGTTTCCTACAGGGATGTCGATGGAATAGCTGTTTCCGTTTACCTCGGGATCCTCATGCATGATATCCACCAGGATTTTATCTACATTGATCCGGCACACCTTCTGGTTCCCATGGCCGGGATGCTCGCTTAAAATGGCGACGATGCCGGTTTCTTCCAATTTTTTTACATGGCTGGTAAGAGCGCCGTTGGTGATGCCCAGGCAGGTTGCCAGCTCGTTCATGTTCATTTCCTTATTTTCCAGAAGCAGTTTAATCAGATTGACCCGCAGCTCAGAGCCGAGGGCTTTAAAGATAGGGACTGCTTTCTCCAGACTTTTTATATAAAGCACCTGGAAATTCCTCCTTTTTCATCAGGCTTCGGACCCTACTGGAAGAGCCCTTGGAAGGTGGGATAAAGCAGCGAAGAAGCTGCCTCAAAGTGAAATTTTAACAGAATTATTATAGCTGAAATTGTCTGTTTCCGCAAGAAAAAGCAAGGAAAGGAAACGAAAAATTTATTGCTTTTTTTGTGATCTATCAGTATAATTTAAAAGAAACAAAAAATATTTTACAAAAAACAAAAGAAATGAAACCAACTGACAAGAAAGATGTTTTTGAAGCAGAGGAGGATAAGAATGGACAGGGAATTAAAGTATAACGAGCCGTGGATTTTGCAGAGAGCGGACCCTTACGTATACCGCCATACAGACGGGACATACTATTTCACTGCTTCCGTGCCGGCCTACGACAGGATCGTTTTGAGAAAGAGCAGCACTCTGAACGGACTGAAGGACGCGGAGGAAACCACCGTGTGGGTGAAGCATGATACGGGAATTATGAGCAAGCATATCTGGGCGCCGGAGCTTCATTATCTGATGGGGAAATGGTATATTTACTATGCCGGAGGAGATATAGACGATGAGTGGGCTATCCGTCCCTATGTATTGGAGTGTCAGGGCCA
Organism: Candidatus Choladousia intestinavium; assembly: GCA_018712785.1. Lineage (GTDB taxonomy): Bacteria > Bacillota > Clostridia > Lachnospirales > Lachnospiraceae > Choladousia > Choladousia intestinavium. Next base: position 13,829 of record DVGK01000086.1, read on the forward strand.
GGATCCCATAAAAGATCCCTGGGAAGAAAAAGGAAAAATGCAGCGGGCCGAGGGGGATGTTTTCTCATTTGAGGCTTTTTCTCTGGACGGTACGGTCTTCTCAAATAAAGGCAGATATTACTACGTATGGGCGGAGAAGGTCAGCGTAGGGCCGCAGATCTCCAATCTGTACATTGCGGAGCTGGAGACTCCCTGCCGGCTAAAAACCATACAGGTGCTTCTGACCACTCCGGATTATGACTGGGAACGGGTAGGCTTCTGGGTAAACGAGGGGCCGGCGGTGATTCATCATCAGGGCAGGATTTATCTTACTTATTCCGCCTCCGAGACGGGAGCCGCCTATTGCATGGGGATGCTTACGGCGGAGGAGGACGCGGATCTGCTGGATCCGAGATCCTGGACGAAGGAGCGGTATCCGGTATTAAAAACCGATGCGGCAAAGGGCATCTATGGACCGGGGCACAATTCCTTTACCACGGACGAGGAGGGAAACCCGATTATGGTTTACCATGCCAGGACGGAAGAGAAGATAGAAGGGAATCCTCTGTACAATCCCAACCGTCACGCCATGCTGATGCGGCTGAGCTGGGAGAAAGAGACGGGAAGGCCCGTATTTTCCTATGAGTAAATGAAACCGAAAAAAGAAACCGGAGACTTTGCGATGACGCAGGGCCTCCGGTTTTAAACGTCAGAAAAAGCGGTGTAGCGAACCGTCACCAGGATTCCCTGGCTGTGATCCCCGAAAAATTTTCCAAAGAGTGTGAGTCCTCCGGGGTGGACGGCATCCTCCTTAACCTCCATGCGAAGGCGGAGGATAGACTGGTCTGTAAGGTTCAGATCCCGGCAGGTTACGTCTGAGAGACGTTCGCCGTCCAGGAAGCAGCCCTGCTGATTTATGGTAAGGGTTTTGAGAAGGCCGTACTGATTGATAAAGGGATACCACCAATCCGGATTGTTCTTGCCTCTGCGGTCGCCGTAATCCCCCGGACTGGTCCACACTCCCAGCTGCTGCCCGTTCAGAGAAAAGGTAATATCCGAGGGCCAGTCGTTGTTGTACTGCGGAGCCTCGGAGGCGATCTCAAATGAGAGCTCAATGCTGTCCACCAGGCTTCGCCGGTGGATATAATTAGGAAGAAAATACTCGATGTATCCTGTAGTGAACCACAAAATCTCCGCCTCATGATGCGAGGGATGCGTAAAATAGCGCGGTTCATCGATCCGTCCCAGAAAAGAGGAGACGGTGGCGAGTCCGCAGGGAGCCGTGACTGAAAAATTGGCATACTGTCCCACGGGGATTTCGGTCTGAAATTCCAGACAGGGATTGGCGGAGGCTGAAAAATCAATGGAGATCTGTCCTGCGGCCCTGGCATGATACAGGAAAGAATTCCGCGAAGGAACCGGTTCGGCATAGACAAGCTGACATTCAAGAAGCTTCTGCATATGAGAATTTACGGTGCTGGCAGGAAGCTGCAGGGAATCGGAAATCTCCTTCAGCGTCAGAGGGCCGCTGGAAGCCAGCAGCGTCAGCATTCTGGCCCGCAGGGAAGAACTGAGCGCCTGAAAGATGGGAAGACTCCGATCCAGGGAGCTGAGCTGGAGCATATAAAGCCTCCTTTTCTGTAAAATTAATGTAAATCATAATAATTTAGAAAAACCCGAAAATGCTGATTTCATTATAGCAAAATGCATGAAAAAGTCAAGAAAACCGGGGAGAAACCCGAAAAATAGACAAAGAAAAAAGGATATTTTATTTAGAAACTACTAAACTAATAAATGAAAAACAAAATTATCGGTTGACAAAAGAAAAACCTCCTTGTACAATATAAACA
>DVGK01000087.1 GCA_018712785.1 Candidatus Choladousia intestinavium
AGGACTAACGAAATATACAGAGAGGTATATGAATCACAGGTGAAAGGAGGCGCTGACAATGAGTAGATCAGAAAAACCAAAGGTTACCCGTAGGAGTTTGGACCGTGTCTCAGTCCCAATGTGGCCGTCCACCCTCTCAGGCCGGCTACTGATCGTCGCCTTGGTAGGCCTTTACCCTGCCAACTAGCTAATCAGACGCGGATCCATCCCATACCACCTCAGTTTTTCACACAAGAACATGCGTCCTCGTGCGCTTATGCGGTATTAGCAGTCATTTCTAACTGTTGTCCCCCTGTATGGGGCAGGTTACCCACGCGTTACTCACCCGTCCGCCACTCAGTCATCTCATCTTCCATCCGAAAACTTCCAATCAAATGCTTCGTTCGACTTGCATGTGTTAGGCACGCCGCCAGCGTTCGTCCTGAGCCAGGATCAAACTCTCTGTTTAAATGTTTAATCCGGTCCGATAACGTCTTGGCTATCTTTCCTTTACTGTTTTTGTAAGGTCAGTTCCTCAATTTTGAATTCTCTTCAGAATTTTCGAGGTTGTTTCACTGTTTAATTATCAAGGTCCTCGCTGCCGTTTCTTGTTCGGCACAGCTTTTATATATTACCATGCTTACTTTTCTTTGTCAACCCCTTTTTTTATTTTTTCTTAAGAGATTTTTTCAGATCTCTTTAGAAAAACCGGGAGGAAGGCTTCCTCTCTTCGGGGCTGCGTCTTTGCGACAGCGAAGAAGATAATACCACCCTTTCTCCCGGTTGTCAACTACTTTTTCAATTTTTTTCCTTTAACTTTATAGTTCTTTCCGTGTACCCTCATTTGCAGACCTTCTACACGGACTTTATTGACATTCTTGCTTATTCTTTCCGACACATCACAAAAACAAAGTAACCGCCTGAAGCACAATCTGCATAAACAGATTTTTTTCATACAGGTAGCTCAGCAGCTGGCTCTCCTGCACCATGGACATAAGCTGGAGCCCGGCCTCTGTAGCTGAAAACATGGACAGCAGGAGGAAAAACACCCACAGCCAGAACAGCCCCTGTACAAGTCCCAGAAGCAGACCGGCCAGTCTGTTTACTGTATTGAACACCGGTATATGGGAGATGATATCCAGAGCCGCAATGGCAATCCTTAGCAGGAGTCTTACCAGAATCACCGCCACGATAAAGGACACCAGGTTCAGTATAAGAACCGATATAAAATGAATCACATAGTCTTGGAAGGTGCTTACCTGAAGGCTTGCATAACCCTCCTCGTTATTGTGATCCTGAAGAAGATCTTTCAGCACCTGGGAAATAGGAAGATTCTCTATGATCTCCATCTGCTCCAGGCGGCCTGGTTCCGCCGCAGTCGTATCCTGGCCTCCTTCTGAACTTTGCTGGAGGTAGTCCTGGGCATATTGCTGAACATAGCTCTGCAGCTGCTCATCACTCAGACTGTCTACTATGGAGCTGTCATAACCGTTGGCTTCCAGGAGACTCTTAATCTGCTCCCGGTCCAGAGCAGGTGTGCCTCCGCTTTCCTCCGTTTCCTGTGTCCCTGTCAGCAGGCCTGCCGTCTGTTCTGCCACTACCCGGCGGCATTGTTCTGTGATCATATCATAGACCGGCGTGTTGTCCCGCAGAAATCCTGTAATATAAGGCAGAAAAAACGCCACCAGGATCACCGACAGCACCAGCGCTACCATGGATGCCAGCTTTTTTACAAATCCGCTGCGAAAACCCGCTGCAGCGAATAAAAGAAACGCGACTATAATAATAATTTCCAGTATGTTCATTTTATCCTCTTTTCGTTCTCAGTTTTCCAGGGATGTCCGCATCTTGGGGAGCTCTTTCTTTAGACAATCCGGATCCTGTCAAAACTGTCTCCTGTAATTACCAGATACCTTCTGAATTCTGAGAGATAGAAAAATTCTTCCACCGCTTTCTCGTAAGGAGAAGAGAATTTCAGTCTTCCGTTTGTAGTGTAAGCTGCCAGCTCACTGTCGCTGTAAACCAGGATCTGTCCGTTTTCCAGCTTGATTTCATCAAAGCCCCCCTGAATATGGCACTCTGCTTTTTTCCGGCCCCTCTGGGTATACAGCTCCATCCGGTAGTCGTAGTCCTCTTCTTCACTGTTAAAGAGAAAGCCAATATAGGATTCGTCATAAAAGCAGCTTACGATTTCTTCATCAAATTCCACTGAGGTCCCGGCTTTCGGATTGTTTTCACCATTAAATACGGTGAAGCCGTCATCTCTCACAGCAATCGCTCTGCCATCTGTACAGAAAGTCACAATCGGCACTACTGTCCCCTCATATTCGGTGCTGCTGACAATGTGATTCTCTGCGGATTCTCCTTCCGCGCCGAAATGATAAAATACAATATTGCTTTTTAGAGTTCCGTCCGCCATCTCCAGATAGGAGACCATCAGTCTCTCTCCGTTTGGCGAAATATCCACATCAATGGGATATCCTGATTCAGAAACAGTAGTCTTGTCATTTACAATCGCGGTTCCATCCGCCTGAAACATATTCACCCAGGTGACGTCTTCCTCCTGAAGCACCACTGCTACAACGCCCTGCCTGGACACCCGCACCTTCAGTATGGGCAGTGTAGTCTCAAAATTTCCCACCAGCCCGTCTTCATTTACCACATATACCTGGGTTCCCTGCTGCTCCGCAATCGCTACAGTGCTCCCGCAGACATCCGCGATAGGAGACTGCATACTGTATGTAATACTCCATTCCTGTTCATTCCGGGTTGTAACGTAAGAGACTCCGTCCGAATTATATTTCACAATATGATTTCCCAGCTCCAGGTACTGGGTACCGGATGTTGCGGTATTTTCGTAAGAATTTGAAATAATATAATCGTGGAATTGGTAGAAGCTGTTATAAAGATAAAATCCCAGAATCACGCATGCAGCCGCAGCCAGCAGAATCAGCCGCCGTTTTCTGGCGAAGATTCTATGATTTTTCAGCTTCTGCCTTAAGTCGCCTTCCGGCAGATCCTTTACAGACTCGCTGCCGGAAGACAATTCTTTTTCTTCTACCTGCAGTTCCTCTTCTTCCTCAGATACATCCTCTCCGGGTTTCAGAAACGCAAGCTTCTGTACTGTTTTTTGGAAAAACTCTTTCCATTTATTCATTTTCATCTATACTTTCCTATCAGCGTATTCATTCGGTTTCCGCGTTCCTCAATTTCTCCTGCTGGCATATAATATAGCAGAAACGCCGGCCAAACGCAACCTTCCCCAAAGATTCGCGGTCAGCGCTTTGAACCTGTGTCATTACCGGTCAGGGAGTGACCAGTAACGAAGCCGTTTCATGGCAGTACAATTTTCTGTCCAGGAACGACCAGATTGGCGTCGGTGATTTCATTAATCTGGCAGATATCCTCCAGCCGATCCAGGCTTCCATAATATTTTGTACAGATATCTGCCAGAGTATCCCCTTCCTTAATCACATAGGAGGCTGTAGTCTGCCGCACCGCCGCAGAGGCTTCCTGGGCAGAGGTTTCAGATTCGAATCCAGCAGTCTCTTCCGGCTCCCCGGACAGCGCCTGGGTTTCTGTCTCCGCAGTCCCTGCTGTCAGCGTCTCTTCCACAAGGATGTCATCTGTATAAAGGCTTGCGTCTTCTGCTCCATTCTGTTCCAGAGCAGCCGCGGCTTCCGTCTCTCCTCCTATCTCCGCGTTCTCCACGGATAAATCACCCGCCTCTTCCGGCGCAACATCCGCCGCCGCTTCTTCCCCATTTTCTGTAAACAGTTTCTGAGGCTCATCCTGTATTACCACCACCTCATTCTCTGCCGTTCCCCCTCCGTCCACGCTGCTGGCGCTGCGGATCTCATCCAGCCGGTTTACTACAATCGTTCCAATTACCAGTACTGTGACGACGAAAAAGGAACTGGCAATTTTCAGGAAGCTTCCCATCCTTTTCTGCTCTTTTCCTTCTATCTTCTGCCGGAAGGTTTTAATTGCTTTGTCAGGAAGGCTCTCCTTCTCTACCCGATCATCGGGAAAGACCTCGGAAAGATACTCCTGCATCCGGCGGTTCTGTTCATAAAACACAAAATATCCTTTCAGGCTCCTGTATTTCTCCCCTTCCCTCCAGTAAACCGTCTCCTCCTGCTCCTGAAGATGATAAATGAAGGTGCCTGCCTCCGGCCAAACAGCCGAAAGCTGTTCTAAAACTCCAGCGGGATAAACGCCGATTACGCAGCATCCCAGAACTTCCCAGTCAGGAAAATACTCTTTCTTCTGCTCTTCAAGCTTCTTCTGCAGCTCCTCTTTCGTCTCCCCCACAGCCTCCAGAATGCCCCGGATATAGAGATAGGTCTCTCCCTCTGCTTCCCTGCGTTCTCCCAGAAAAACCCCCAGAAAATTCTCCTGCTGCTCTTTTTTCCGAATATAGGTCATCACGTAGTCTTCCAGGCATATCTTTTTATCTCCGTCGATCTCCCCAATCTGGCGTATATTTTTCGGCAGCCCCGTTTCTTTTCCCATACTCCTCACTCCTTTTCCAAACAGTTTTACCTTACCATATACTGTATGCAGAATTTAGTGTTTCATGGACAAAAACAAAAAGTTTTTTCAAATCACGGCTTTTTCCCTGCTGCATACTTTCTGTTTATTCTGGATAAAATGAAAAGAACCTGTATTCCCACAGTTTTCAGAAAGGGTATGGATATGAAAATTGCTGAAATCAAAAAACGACATTTTAAAATCCGCAGGGAACTCTCCTGCCTTTTATCAGAGCTTAATCTGGGACAGGTTCCCCCTGTGATCCTCTGCATCGGAACCGACCGGATGATCGGCGACAGTCTGGGGCCTCTGGTTGGATCCCTGCTGGCCAGAAAAAGAAAAGCCAGACTTTTAGTCTACGGCACTTTAAGCCAGCCGGTACATGCTCTCAATCTGGACGAAACTCTGAATGAAATAAAAAAGAAGCATCCCTGCAGTCCTGTAATTGCAGTAGATGCTTCTCTTGGTGAAGCTCTTCAAATCGGAAAGATCTCTGTACGCCCCGGCAGCCTCTGTCCCGGAGCCGGAGTCCACAAGAGCCTTCCTCTGGTGGGCGATATCTCTATTACGGGTATTACAGGCACAGACTGCAGCCAGCCCTATCTGGCCCTTCAGACCGCCCGCCTTTCCATTGTAATGGAAATGGCAGAGATTATTTCCCTGTGTATTCTGGACGCCTGCAGAAAGCCATCTACAGCTCTATGCGGCCTTCCAAAGCCCGAAGCAGAGTCACCTCGTCGATATATTCCAGATCCCCTCCTACAGGGACACCGCTGGCAATCCGGCTCACCTTAATGCCTGTTGGTTTAATCAGCTTGCTGATATACATGGCTGTAGTCTCTCCCTCCAGGCTGGAATTTGTGGCAATAATGACTTCCTCCACATCTCCCTGAAGCCGCTGCATCAGCTCTTTAAGCTTAATATCGGAGGGACCGATTCCAAGCATAGGAGAGATCGCACCGTGAAGTACGTGATAGACTCCCTCATACTTTCCCGTCTTCTCATATGCCGCCAGGTCTCTGGTACTCTCCACTACCATAATAGTTTTTTTATCCCTGGAGGGATCGCTGCAGATCGGACAGGTCTCCTGATCTGTCAGGGTGCAGCACTGGCTGCAGTACCGGACGTTGTTCCGTGCTTCCAGAATGGTCTGCGCAAGCTGCTGCACTCTCTCCTTGGGCATATGGATAATATGAAAGGCCAGCCGCTGGGCAGACTTCCCCCCGATCCCCGGCAAGGAAGAAAGCTGCTCGATCAGCCTGGACATCTGGCTTCCGTAGTAATCCATTAGAATCCAAAGCCTCCCAGTCCTCCGGTAAGCTTCGACATAGCGGAAGCCGCAGCCTCCTCCACCTTCCGGAGGGCTTCATTCGTAGCCGCGATAATCAGATCCTCCAGCATCTCAATATCATCCGGATCTACCACTTCCTCTGAAAGTTTAATTTTCGTTACTTCCTTTTTGCCGGAAATCGTCACCTCCACGGCGCCTCCCCCGGCGCTGGCTGTAAATTCCTTTTCCTCCAGAGCCTTCTGGTTTTCCTCCATCTGCTTCTGCATTTTCTGTGCCTGTTTCATCAGGTTATTCATATTCCCAGGCATTCCCCCGGGAAATCCGCCTCTCTTAGCCATTTTCCTACCTCCTGTTATTTAGTCCGTTACAGCATGCTCTATTCTATCAGTTTTCTTCTTCGATTTCTATATCTGTATGAATAAATTCCCGTATTCTTTCCTCCAGATCAATGGATGCCAGGCTTCCCTTCTGGATTCCTTCATCTGCCGCCAGTACAAACTTCACTTCCACCTGGCATCCCGCCTTATCCCGGATGATCTGTTCCAACATCTCCTTCGTCTGCGTATTATTCAGATACGGTTCCGCCAGAAAATCCGCGAACACTACGAAAAGCCGGTTATCCTGGGGATCCTGGGCATTGAATTTAGGCTCCGCCGCCGAAAGCACTACCTTAAATCTTCCGCTGGTTTCCGCAATGATACTTTTCCACATGGACTTTACGCGCTTCAGATCCTCGGGCGCCGCTTTCTTATATTCCATTTCCTCCGGAGAAGCTTCTGTCTCCGGGGCCTGCCATCCGGTAGCTTCTCCGCTCTTTCCCGGCCCTGCTGGCACCGCCTGGATTTTCACAGAAGTCTCCCCGCTAAGGATCTGGTTCATTCCTTTTTCAAGTCTGCGGATTCTTTCCAGAAGAGAAATCTCATCCCTCTCGGCCTCCGGCTTGCACAGCTTAATCATAGCCATCTCAAGGTGTACCCTTTTATTGGAGGACAGCCGGATCTTCCCTGACAGTTCTGAAAAAATCCGTATAAAGCGCATCAGAGTATCTTCCCGAATCATGGAAGCTTCCTCTTTCAGCTGCAGAAGATTCTCTGAAGACACATCCAGGACGTCTTCCATATCCTCGGAATTTTTTACCAGCATAAGATTTCTCATATACCAGGTAAAATCATTTACAAACTGGGTAAGATCTCTGCCCTGCATAATCAGCTCTTCCAGGGAGAGAATGGCCCCTGTAATATCCTCCTTTAAAATTTTGCGGAGCAGCCTGCTGAACACTTCCGTGTCCACAGCCCCCAGCACTTCCAGAACTCTGTCATAAGTAAGGGTTTCTCCCAGATAAAAGGCGATGCACTGATCCATAAGGCTTAAGGCGTCGCGCATGGAGCCGTCGCCCTTCTTGGCAATATACCGCAGAGCTTTCTCCTCTGCCTGGACTTGTTCCCGGTCCACCAGCTCACGAAGCCTGGCCAAAATCGTATCCTGACTGATTCTCTTAAAGTCATACCTCTGACATCGTGACAAAATTGTCACCGGAATTTTGTGAGCCTCGGTGGTGGCCAGAATAAAAATCACATAGGAAGGAGGCTCCTCAAGAGTTTTCAGCAGAGCGTTAAACGCTCCGATGGACAGCATGTGTACCTCGTCAATAATATATACCTTATATTTTCCATCCACCGGGGGATAGGAGACTTCTTCCCGGATTTCCCGGATATTATCGACTCCGTTATTAGATGCCGCGTCGATTTCAATCACATTCATGGATGAGCCGGATAAAATCGCCCTGCAGGATGGGCACTCATTGCAGGGGCTTCCGTTCTGCGGATTCTCACAATTCACTGCTCTGGCGAAGATTTTCGCGATGGAGGTCTTTCCCGTACCTCTCGTCCCGCAAAAAAGATAGGCGTGTCCGATCCGGTCCGCCACCAGCTGATTCTTCAATGTCTTAACAATCGGATCCTGACCCTTGACATCCTCAAAGGTGCCGGGCCGGAACTTCCGGTACAATGCCGTATAACTCATATCATACCTTTCTCCTTACCGCAAAGAGGCTGACGCCCATTCCCGAAACCGGAAGCTGTGCGGCAGCCCTTCCTTACGCGGCGGATGTCCCGCCGCTGATCTTTACTTTATCCCCCGCCGCCTCTTTCCCTGGTACAGTGGAAAGTAAGTGACTGGCTATATCACGCAGGCAGCAGATTAATCACCGAAGCTGATTCCCAGAAGCTTAGCCTCTTTGATAATGGGATCCTTGGGAGATACCATCTTCAGCTTTCCGGCCACTTCGCCCAGAGGCACCTTCTTCATCTTGCCGTTTACGATGCCCACCATATATCCGTACTCATCGTTCATAATCAGCTCTGCAGCCGTTACGCCGATTCTGGTTGAAAGAACCCGGTCATAGGGACAGGGACTTCCTCCCCGCTGTGTATGGCCTGGAACCGTAATGCGGACCTCAGGACCATTGTGGTTGCGGATCTCATCCGCCAGCTCATACGCCACGGACAGATACTGCCTCTGTTCCATTTTCTTCTTGAACTCTTTCTTGCTGAGCTTGGCGTCCGCCTTGGAGATGGCTCCCTCAGCCACAGCGATTACAGTAAATCCCTTGCCTGCCTGGGTACGCTTATCAATGGCTTCCACTACCTTCTTAATATCATAGGGAATTTCCGGAATCAGAATAATATCAGCGCCTCCGGCAATTCCGGAATACAGAGTCAGCCATCCTACCTTGTGGCCCATAACTTCTACAATGAAGACACGGTTGTGCGACGCTGCTGTGGTGTGGATACAGTCAATGGCGTCTGTCGCAATGTTCACAGCGCTGTAGAAACCAAAAGTCATATCTGTTCCGTAGATATCATTGTCGATGGTCTTGGGCAGGTGGAGAATATTCAGGCCCTCTTCCCGAAGCAGGTTCGCAGTCTTCTGTGTGCCGTTTCCGCCCAGAATAACCAGGCAGTCCAGCCGCAGCTTGTAGTAATTCTGCTTCATGGCCTCAACCTTGTCCAGTCCCTTCTCATCCGGCTCTCTCATCAGCTTAAAGGGCTGTCTGGAGGAACCCAGGATCGTGCCGCCCTTTGTAAGAATGCCGGAGAAATCACGGGATGTCAGGAGTCTGTAGTCTCCATAGATCAGACCCTTATAGCCATTCATGAAACCATACACCTCCAGCTCAGTAAGGTTGCTGGAAAGGCCCTTCACAACTCCACGCATGGTAGCATTCAGTGCCTGACAATCGCCGCCGCTTGTTAATAATCCAACTCGTTTCATCGCACACCACTTCCTTTTCTCTTATTTGCAGGAAAGGCTGCTGCCATTCCATCCGCAGCAGCCCTGAAAGCTCCTCCGCCAGGCGCAGGAACCTGGAAGTCCTGCTCTCCGTCCATAAAATGTTGTATTTAGTATAACCTATTTTTCTGATCTTCTCAACAAATTTTTATTATAGTTTAAATCGGTAGCCCACCCCCCAGATGGTCTCGATATACTGGGGTTTGGAAGACTGCTTTTCGATTTTTTCCCGGATTTTCTTAATATGAACGGTGACAGTAGCGATATCTCCGATGGATTCCATATCCCAGATCTCCTTGAAGAGCTCTTCCTTTGTAAAAACGTGGTTGGGATTCTGGGCCAGGAAGGTAAGAAGATCGAATTCCTTCGTAGTAAAAGCCTTCTCTTCTCCGTCCACCCATACCCTCCGGGCCGTCTTGTCAATCTTAATGCCCCGGATCTCAATAATATCATTCTCCTGGACATTACTGTTTACGAGACGCTCATACCGTGCCAGATGCGCCTTCACTCTGGCCACCAGTTCGCTGGGACTGAAAGGCTTTGTCATATAGTCGTCCGCTCCAAGTCCCAGGCCCCGTATCTTGTCGATATCGTCCTTCTTGGCTGATACCATAACAATGGGAACATTTTTCACCTGCCGAATCTGCCGGCAGATCTCAAAGCCGTCCACCTCCGGCAGCATCAGATCCAGAATGATCAGGTCGAAGTCTTCTTCCAGAGACCGCTTAAGCCCCCGATCTCCGGAGTGCTCTGTCTCCACCTCAAATCCGGAAAGCTCCAGGTAATCTTTCTCCAGATCCGCAATCGCCACTTCATCTTCTACAATTAAAATCTTACTCATTTACCGGTACCTCCTGATATTTCCTGATGACAAAATACATCGTCGTACCTTCTCCCAGCTTGCTGTTGGCCCAGATCCTTCCTCCGTGATCCTCTATGATCTTCTTCACGATGGAAAGCCCGATGCCGCTTCCTCCCTGGGAAGAATTCCTGGACGTGTCTGTACGGTAAAACCGTTCGAAAATCGCCGGCAGCTCCTTGGTAGGAATTCCTTTTCCATTGTCCTCGATCTCCACCTGGATAAAATCTCCCACATCCTTCACCCGGATCTGTACAACTCCCTTTGGTTTGTCCATGTATTTGACAGAATTGCTGATAATGTTATTAATGACTCTCTTCAGCTGCTCCGCGTCCGCGATAATCAGCGTATCCTCAGCCACTGTATTGATATAAGAGAAAGAAATCTCCCTCTCTCTGAGCTCAAGGCCCACTTCCTCCGCGCAGTCGTCAAAATATTCGGAAACATTGATCTTATTAAAATTATAGGGAATACGGTTCGTATCAATCTTGGAATAAAAGGTCAGCTCATTGATCAGACGGTCCATATCATTGGCCTTAATATAAATCGTCCTGATATACCGGTCCATCTTCTCCGGCGTATCCGCCACACCGTCCATAATCCCCTCCACATACCCTTTTACCGCTGTAATGGGAGTCTTCAGGTCGTGAGAGATATTGCTGATCAGCTCCTTGCTCTGCCGGTCAAAAATCTCCTTCTGCTCCGCCTGTTCCTTCAGCCTCTGCCTCATCTCGTCAAAATCCCTGCACAGCTGACTCAGCTCGCCTTTTCCTGTCTCTTTAATCTCAAAATCAAAATCTTCTTCCTTAATCCTGTGAGTAGCCTCCCGAAGCTTCTTCAGAGGCGAATTGAATCCCGCGTAAATCCATACAATCAAAATCATAGCGGTAAATACCAGGATCACAGCCGTGGCAAAAACCAGATCCCCGGTCAGCCGCTTCATGCTCTGGCCCAGAGCGCTTACAGAAGAAATGATAAACACACTGCCCTGGCTCTCATCCCCGAACTGAACGTCCAGCTGCTTCACAAATGCCTGTATATCTTTTCCTATATAGGAACCGCCGTCCGAAGAACTGCTGTAGCTTCTGTAGGCCGGAAGGGCTTCGATCAAAGAGGTAGCGTCCCTGCCGGAACCATTATAATAAATCTCATTTCCCTTGCGAACCAGCAGCCAGGAGTATCTTTTTTTCAGAGCGTCATTGATGCTGTCCAGATAATCCTGATCCAGCAGAAGATCTACATCCTCCTCTGTCTGACTCTTGATCTCTTCAAATATTGTCTGAGTGGATTTTCCCATGATCTGCATACTGTCGGAAAGTTCATCCAGGGAAAGAGGAATGCCGTAATTCTCCTCAATGATCTGCTTCTGATAACTGCTTAGACCGAAAAAGGCCAGTGCAAACAGAAAAAAAGGCACAAGGATTATAATAAAAAAAGCTATAATCAATCTTGTCTTAAGCTTCATACTTCCTCCTTGCCGTTTACTCATATTGAGTATACCACACACGATACTGCTTTTCACGTAAACAATCCCGCCCGTTTCTAAATTTTTTATAAAAAGATTACTATTCACAGCCGCTTCAGAATTACCGGCAGATGTGTCGTGCTTGCACGCAAGCATCTGCTGGCAATTCTGAAAATGGACTGCGAAGCAGTCGCCCCGCCCACATAAGCAGTCTTAGCTCCGTAAGGAGCAGGACTGGAGCCTCAAAGAGGCGACAAGTGCGCATGGGGGCGGGGCGGCTGTGAATAGCACCATAAAAAGTAATATGGCAGGCAGCCACAAAGGGCCGCCTGCCAGCACAGTCGCGTTCTACGATCAATACTTCAGCTTCAAGCCAGATATTTCTTCAGACTTTCTGCCTTATCCAGCTTTTCCCAGGGAAGATCCAGATCATCTCTTCCGAAATGGCCGTAAGCAGCCGTCTGCTTGTAGATGGGTCTTCTCAGATCCAGCATCTTGATGATCCCGGCCGGGCGAAGGTCAAAGTTTTCCCGGATAATCTCTGTAAGCTTCTCATCAGAAAGCTTACCGGTTCCAAAAGTATCCACCATAATAGAAGTGGGACGCGCCACTCCGATGGCATAGGAAAGCTGAATCTCACATTTATCCGCCAGTCCGGCCGCCACAATATTCTTCGCCACATAGCGGGCTGCGTAAGCGGCAGAACGGTCCACCTTTGTGCAGTCTTTTCCGGAGAAGGCTCCGCCGCCGTGACGGGCATAGCCGCCGTAGCTGTCCACAATAATCTTACGTCCAGTAAGGCCGCTGTCCCCGTGAGGACCGCCGATCACAAAACGCCCGGTAGGATTAATGAAGAACTTTGTATCCGCGTCCACCATATTCTCTGGAATAGTAGGGTCAAATACGTATTTCTTGATATCCTCATGAATCTGCTCCTGGGTCACATCCGGATCATGCTGGGTCGAAAGCACAACCGCGTCCAGACGGAAGGGGTTCCCCTCTTCATTATACTCTACCGTCACCTGTGTTTTTCCGTCGGGACGCAGATACGGCAGAGTACCGTCTTTGCGGACTTTGGTAAGCTGCCTTGCCAGCTTGTGAGCCATCTGAATAGGATAAGGCATATACTCCGGCGTCTCATTGGAAGCGTAGCCGAACATCATTCCCTGATCCCCTGCGCCGATGGCTTCAATCTCATCTTCAGACATGGTATTTTCCTTTGCCTCCAGAGCCTTATCCACCCCCAGGGCAATATCTGCAGACTGCTCGTCAATGGCTGTAATGACTCCGCAGGTATCTGCATCAAATCCGTATTTTCCTCTTGTATATCCGATTTCCCGTACGGTATCACGGACGATTTTCTGAATATCCACATAAGCTTTTGTGGTAATCTCGCCCATCACAAGTACCAGCCCTGTGGTAGTAGCTGTCTCGCAGGCCACGCGGCTCATGGGATCCTGTTCCATTAAGGCATCCAGAATCGCGTCAGAGATCTGATCGCACATCTTATCCGGATGGCCTTCAGTTACGGATTCGGAAGTAAACAACAGTTTATCCATTTGTATCATCCTTTCTGCTTGCTGCAAGTGCAGCTTTTCTCTGTATTTCGGGACGGGGAAGTTCGTATGTCTTATCCCCGCAATGTAAGATTGAAGGCAGAAAAAAACCGCCTGAAAGGCGGACTCAATTTTCAATCATCAAATCCCCTTATTGTTCGAGTTCACTCGCTCAGGTTGGCACCTTCCACAATGGGGGTTGCCGTGGCTTCACAGATCCTTTGTATCTCCACCACTCTGAATAAGAGAAAAGCCTGTATTAATTTGTTCGCAGTCTACAGTACCTTGTTTCCTCTGATTTGTCAAGTCCTTTTATCTATTATTTTTCTGTACGCCTGGGGTGTACAGCCCATTACCTTTTTAAACACTTTGGAATAATAACTGTGGCTGTCAAAGCCGCTTCTGGACGCCACCTGGGTGATTGGAAGGCATGGATCCCCCAGCAATTCCAGACTCATCTGGATCCGGTATTTTATAACGTATTCAATAGGGCTTTGATCCAGCTGGCTGCGGAAAAGACGCCAGCAGACGGTTTCACTGATATTGCAGTGTCCCGCTATCTCTTTCAGAGTAATTTTTTCTGTATAATTCTCCCGGATGAACCGCACCGCTTTCTGTATACACTGCATCTTTATATTCTCCTGCCGCGCGTCCGGAAGAAACCGAAGCTCTGTCATATAAAGAAGGTGCCACATCTGCAGCAGCTGACTCTGAATCATCAGTTCATATCCTTCCTCCTTCTTTTCCCACACCTCTAAAATTTCATACATTTTCTGAATCATGCTCTTTTGGGAGGGATGTTCCGCAGATAGATACAGTTCATGGAATTCTTTTTCTCCATGAATAAAAGGATGTATATAACGCTTTTCAATCACATTATTTTCTTTCTCCCCCAGCAGAGAAGGGTGAAAATTTAAAACAAGATATCTGCAGTCCTGGCCTTCCGTCTTATGATAGGCATGGAGCACATTGCTGTTAATGATAATTCCCTGCCCCCTCTGCATAAGCCTGCTGCCCCCTTCGCAGGAAAACAGAATTTCTCCCTCCTCTATATAAAAAAATTCCAGTACTGTATGCCAGTGAGCAAGAATTTCGTGTCCCGCGATCTGAGAGATCACATCATAACCGATCACAAATGGCAGATCATCTGTCATTTTCAGTCCTGTTTCCATAAGATATTTATTTCTGCTTATCTGAGAAATCATATTTCTATCCCTTTCCTTCCCACAGGAAAAACACCGCAAAACACTCTTCCCGCGCTTATTTTCTCTCAGTTTTTTTTCTGAGGATTTGAAAAATTTATTATAGTACAGATTTTGCAGAATTTAGTTATACCCTTTAAAATTCCGCTTTTTAAATGTTTTTCATAAAATATATTTCAAAAAACGAAAAAATCATTATAATGCCTGCACAGATTATTATATCGCAGGAAACCAGAATCCGCTATAGTGAATACATGAAAACATCCGGAACAATTCTGAAACTAAAGGAGGAAAACTTATGTTGCTTGAGCGTAAATTAGGAAGAACCGGTATCGACGTAACTGTGCTGGGCCTTGGCTGTTACCAGATCACAGAGGAGTTCGACGTGAAGCAGGAAACAGCTTCTCGGATTCTTGATTATGCAATGGAAAAGGGAATTACCTGGTATCACACTGCAGCCATGTACGGCTATGGGGAGAGTGAAGAGCTGGTAGGCAGGGCTCTTATGCGCCATAAAGAAAATCCGAAACTGCACTGCGCCACTCAGATCGGTTACTTTGATAAACCGGTCAAAGAAGAGTATGCAAACACCATCAAACAGACCTGGGCGCCTTACTTCACAGATCCGGAGCATCTGATGAGAGCGCTGAAGCGCAGCATGTGGCTTCTGCGAAAAGATGTCCTGGACGTTCTCGCCATTCACGAACCGGACTGGCCCCAGTGGCAGATTGATCCTGAAACAGGCACCGGCGCCTGCATCGATTTTCTGGAGGAAGCAAAGAAGGAAGGGCTTGTAAAAAATATCGGTCTTGGCGGCTGGGACTATCACGGGCTGGCGCAGCTGTGTGATACCGGAAAATTTGACTTTGTTCTCTGCGCGGGAGGTATAAGTCTTCTGACCAAAGATATTTATAAGGAGCTGATTCCGGCCTGCAAAAGACATAACGTAGGCGTCTCCCTGGGCGGCGGCTTCGGACAGATGACCCCTTATCTGGTGGTAAAAGACAGGCGCTGGATCGAACTTCTCAAAACGGTGGATGATGAAAAATTCTATAATGTCAGCCGGAAGCTGGAAAGACTGTACAACATCTGCGATGAAACCGGAATGTCTATTACAGAGCTGGCAATCCGCTATATTATGAACCATGAAGAGATCCACACACATGTGGCAGGCGCAAGAGAATTGTCCCATATCCAGCAGAATCTGGCCTCTGCCGAGAAGGGCCCGCTTCCCCAGGATCTGTTCCAAGAATTGGAGGATATTCAGAATTCCGGCCAGTGTCCTCTGGTCTGGGATATCCGGGACGTCTCCCGTGAGCTGGCAAAGAAATTAAAATAAAGTAGGAAACTGAAAGAAGAAATTAAATCCAAGAGATTAAATAAAAGAAGGAGGATAAAACTATGCTGCTGTTTGCTGACTGCGGAAATATAAAACAACTGAAAGAGATGGAGGAGCTTGGGATTTTAAGCGGCATTACAACGAATCCCGTAATCCTTTCCAGGGAATCATCCCCGCCTGTGGAGACGATCGCAAAAATCTGTCAGGCCTTTCCCGAAATCCCCGTATTTGCTCAGACAAACGCTCTTATCTGCGAGGATATTGTAAATGAAGCCGTCGCCTACGCC
Organism: Candidatus Choladousia intestinavium; assembly: GCA_018712785.1. GTDB lineage: Bacteria > Bacillota > Clostridia > Lachnospirales > Lachnospiraceae > Choladousia > Choladousia intestinavium. The sequence goes on from DVGK01000087.1 coordinate 15,803, forward strand.
AAAATCAGCCCAGGGCTGGTAATCAAAATTCCGGCCTGTGCGGAGGGATTTAAAGCTTTTAGAAAAATCCGCAAAGAGAAATTATTTGAAAACCATGTCTGCATAACCACTGTCACCACTGCCGCCCAGGCACTGCTGGCCTCCGCGGCCGAAGCAGAATATGTGGCTCCTTATCTGGGAGACATCGATCAGATCGGTTACAGCGGAATGGATGTCCTTCTCTCAATGGCGAAGGCTCTTGCAGGCACCAATACAAAAATCATCGCCTGCGCCGCCGAACGCGCCCAGGACATGGTAAAAGCCGCGCAGGCAGGCGCCTATGCCGCCACCATTACACCAGGCGCAGCCCGCGCTGCTTTGGAAAAACCATATCCCATTACCGAGTGGTATTTAAAGCTCTTTTTGGACAGCGCCCAAAAATAGTTCTTATAAAAACTGCTTCTACCGGGCTTCTCTTTCCTTTTTACGGCGGCTGCCAACCTGCGGCCGCCGTATTTCAAAGGGTGTTTCGCCATAAATTTCTTTAAATTTCCGGGTGAAATAGCTCTGATTCCCGTATCCCAGAAAGCTTCCGATTTCGTTAATGGCATAATTGCTGTGCTGCAGAAGCAGTCTGGCTTCCTCCATCTTTTCTCTGTGAATATAATCCACAATCCGTATTCCCGTCTCCTGATAAAACTTCTTTGAGAGACGTCTTTCACTGTAATTGCAAAGCTCAGCCAGATCACGTAGATATATTTTTTCATGCGTGTGTTTCTGAATATAATCGCAGCAGGTCTGTACAAGATACGAATAATTGCTGTGTTTTTTCCTGGCCACCTCCTGACAGAAATCAAAGAGCATCTGAACGCTGAGCTCCTCAATCTTATTCAGATCTGTCATGCTGTCCATTCGCTGACAGTAAATATCTGCCATAGAACAGGCCGCCTCATAATTCATGCCGCCCCGCATGGCGGAGCGAGCCGCCACAGAGGCAACTGTGGCGAACATATACCTGGCCTGCCTTTCCGGGTTAAAGGACAGGACGCCCAGCCGCCCTGTTACCGGCTGGTGCATCAGAGCCTTCAGCATCCCGGTCTTTCCCTGCCGGATGGCTTCGGACATCTGGTTTTCATAACTCTGGGGCGTATGAAAGCCAAAGCTTTCCCTGCTCTCGACAATATAACTGGCGAGACTCCCCCGGGTCTCCGTCTGGAAAAGCAGGGGCTGCTTCATATAGATATCCTCCGGCCGCACCATACATCCGTCATACAAATAGACGGCCAGACAGAAACTGTTGATATATTTCGCTGCAGAAACAGGCTCCAGACTTAAAAGAAGGCGGCCCATGGCTCTGCTGTTGTCCGTGTACAGAGCGCTGTCCAGCCAGGGCGCAATATCTGTCCAGGAATATCTGCCGGGAATGGAGGGTCCGAAAATAAGGTGCGCCTTCCTGGAGAACTGATACAGTCCCAGAAAAAAGCCAGGCTTCAGGAAATGCACCACCGGCGTGTTGGGTTTAAGCCCCTGGGCTTTTAGATCCCACAGACAGATCTCTGTAAAACGCTTCGTGAACAGCTCCTCTTCCAGCCCTGGAAACTGCAGGGCAATCCTGCCTTCCTCTAAGATACAGAAGGGTATATTTACAGCTCCGAACAGCCTTTCATATCTTTCTTTTCTTTCTGCGTCTCGGCCCATATTTTATCCTCCGGTATAATTTTATTATATGTGGTACTTTTTTAGTATACCATATCCCTCTGCTGAAATAAAATATACTTAACAAACATAGCAGCAGACTGGCCGGCACAGTTCTGAGGCCGGACGCTGGCTGCCATAAAACCGGACAAGTTTTATCAGGAGGTATCAATCAGTATGGAACAGAGTGCTGTAAAAATCGGAAAAGAAACTCATGAAGTGTCCCCGCTCCTGTACGGGCTGTTTCTGGAGGATATTAATTTCTCCTGCGATGGCGGGCTGAACACAAACCTGGTGGCAAACCACAGCTTTGACGGAGTCTATATGGATCCAGCCTTCGATCAGATGGCATCTATGGAAACGAAAACGCCCCCGGATATATACCCGGATCGTCTCAGATACTGGGAAACAGAGGACGCTGACGCCAAAAGTATGAGTGAAAATCCTGCCTCAGAAAAAAATCCCTGGTACGCGCGGATTGAGATTTCAGGCAGCGGTTCTATGAGAAACCGGGGGTACAACGGCGGGCTGCAGAATATCGGCAAAAATGCCTTCTCCATCCGGCAGGGACACCGCTATGAAGTGTCTGCTTATTTAAGGAGCGTAACCTTTTACGGAAAAGTTTCTGTTGCTGTAAAGGATGATGCCGGAAAACTTCTGACAGAAAAAATCCAGCTGACGCCGGATTCCGTATGGAGTAAATCCTGCCGGACCGCTGAGGGGCTTTGCTCCGGACGTGGTTTCCTGGAGATCGAATTTGAAGGAAGCGGAATCCTTGATCTGGACTGCGTCACCTTCTCGGATACGGACGTATGGGGGAAGGGGGATCCCCGGTGGAGCGGCGGCCATTTCCGAAGGGACATGGTGGAGACATTAAAAGAGCTGCATCCAAAGTTTCTCCGGTTTCCCGGCGGATGTATCGTAGAGGGACAATATCCTGGCAACGAATACAGCTGGAAAAATACAGTTGGACCAGTGATTGATCGGATTCCGGAAGTAAATCTCTGGGGAGCCCTTGTAGGTGACAAAGGATATACCCAATCCTATCAGATTGGATTTTACGAGTATTTCCTTCTGTGTGAGGATCTGGGAATCGAACCTCTTCCCATTGTGTGGGCCGGGATCAACTGCCAGTTCCGTTCCAAGGAAGCGCTGAAGACCGAAAGCGCAGATTTTTCCAGTAAGGTCACTCAGAACGCCCTGGATCTGATCGAATATGCCAACGGAGATCCAGAGACAAGCAAATGGGCCAAGTTAAGAGCCGATGCCGGTCATCCGGAGCCCTTCCATCTGAAAATGATCGGAATCGGAAATGAGAACTATGGGCCTGATTATCACGAAAAATTCTCTGTGGTTAAAAAGGCTGTGCAGGAACGCTGGCCTGACATGAAATGCATTCTGTCTTCCGGCGCATTTCCTGACGGAGAAGCCTTTGAAGATACGTGGCGGGCCGCAAAAGCAGACTTTCCGGATGTGAACATTGACGAACACTTTTACAAAAGCAATGAATGGTTCTATCAGCAGATCCACCGGTACGATGATTACGACAGAAATACAGCCAAGGTATTCGTGGGAGAATACGCGGCAAATGACATCATGACTCCCCACAAGACAAATACCTTCGGGTCTGCTCTCGCGGAAGCGGCATTCCTGACAGGGGTAGAGCGCAACAGTGATGTGGTTGTCATGACAAGTTATGCCCCCCTCTTTTCCATGAGTGAAGGGATGCAGTGGGCCCACAATCTGATCTGGTTTAATCCGGAACACGTTTTAAAGACACCCAACTATTTTGTACAGCAGATGTTTGGAGCCCATCTTGGAAAAGAGGTACTGGACTGTGAAGGTGAACTCCCGGCAGATGTCTATGTCTCCGCAACAGCCGACCAGGAAAAATATTATATAAAACTTGTAAATGCCGGTAATAAGGAAGCCTCTGTAAGGCTTCAGTTTGACGGAAAAACAGAAAACAAAGCTTGGGGTCTCTGCATGCATTCCGATGATCTTGAATGCGTAAACGAACTGTCCTTCTTCGGCAGCCCCATCTATCACGTCAAACCGGAAAGCAGAGAAATTTCCTGTGAAGACGGCGCAGCAGACTGTACCCTTCTGCCCTACAGCATTTCTGTATACGAAATAAAGAAATAGGAGCTGTCCAGAAGCAAAAGAAAGCACGCTTTTCGTAAACTTTCTGCTGCCATAGACAAAAAAGAGACCGGAAATCTCCTGCATGAGGCTTTCCGGTCTTTTCATACTCTTACGAACCCGGTAATCCGCAGCTTTGCCGGGACTACATCTGGTTCTCCATATATTTCATATAGCTTACCACCATCATGGCGATCTTAAAGGTCAGCGCGTCGTCAAAGACCCGGATATCCAATCCTGTACTCTTCTGAAGCTTCTCCAGCCGGTATACCAGGGTATTTCTGTGAATGTAAAGCTGACGGGCTGTCTCCGACACATTCAGGCTGTTCTCAAAAAACTTGTTGATGGTCGTCAGGGTTTCCTCATCAAAGGAATCCGGCTTAGCCTCTGTAAAGACCTCCTTCATAAACATCTGGCACAGGGGCAGGGGAAGCTGGTAGATCAGCCGTCCGATTCCCAGTGTATTATAGGCGATAATACTTCTCTCCATGTAGAAGATCTTGCCTACATCCAGCGCCAGCTTGGCTTCCTTATAGGAGCGTGATACCTGACGGATTTCATTTACAATAGTTCCATAAGCGATCTTTACATCTGACATAGCCTCCGTATTCAGCATGTCTCTGAGCATTTTCGCCGTCTCATCCACCTGTTCATAGGATTCTCCTTCTTTCAGCTCCTGGACAAGGATAATGCTCTTTTCATCCACAGCCGTTATGAAATCTTTGGTTTTCCCGCTGAAAAGTCCCTTCACTATCTCCATGGCCGTATTATCTTTCTCATACTTCGTCTCAATGAGATAGACAATTCTCCGAACCTCCGTCTCAATATGAAGCTTTTTCGCCCGGTTATAAATGTCGATCAGAAGCATATTGTCCAGAAGCAGATTCTGGATAAAATTGTTCCTGTCAAACCGTTCTTTATAGGCGATGATCAGATTCTGGATCTCACTGACCGCCACGCGGCCCAGCATATAGGCATCCTCTCCGGAGCCCTTGGAGATCAGCACATATTCCAGTGCCTTTTCATCATAGATCTTGAAGAAATGAGCGTTCTGTACCACCTGGCTGTCTGCGGGTGAGTCCGCGAACTGGGCGATAGCCTGACTGGAAATATAATCTGTGGGAATCGTAGACGCCACTTCATTTCCCTCTACATCCATAATCGAAAAATCCACCCTGGTAATCGTGTGAAGCTCATCAATTGTATTTTGTAAAATCTGACTGGAAATCATAAATTTTTATATTCCTTTCTGTATTCTCTTAAGGACATTCTTTTATTATACAAATTGTACCAAAAGAATCTCCCCGATTCAACTCCCGTTTTTCATAAACAATAGAAAACGCGCTCTGCGAATATTCTGTTGTCTTGAAAAAAATAACTTATCGCGAACGACCGGCCCTCGCCGGGTTCACGATAAGTCACTTTTTTTCAGAGCTTCTCTCTTTTTTAATCTCCGTCTTTTTTCCGTTTGGAATACCCGTGAATCCTAAAACTTAAATACAGCTACTCCATAGGCCGGAAGGTCATAGGCAAAAGAATACGGACGGTTATCGCACTCCTGCTTCACCGCCTTGTAAACCTCCGGCTGCTCTTTTCCGCTTCCGCCGAATTCTGCCGCGTCGCTGTTCAGGATCAATTTGTACTGTTTTCTTCTGGGAACTCCCACCCGATAGTCAGGTCTTGCTACCGGGGTAAAGTTAATCACAAAAAGAAGATTGTTTTTTCCGTTTTCTGAATGACGCACAAAGCTGTAGATGCTTCTGAAGTTGTCATCCGCATTGATCCACTCAAAGCCGGCAGGTTCACAATCCGCCTCATACAGGGCTGCATTCTTCCCGTAAAGTCTTAAGAGTGCCTGAACGTACCGCTGCATCTGCTGATGCTTCTCCTCGCCCAGAAGGTACCAGTCCAGCTCCCTGGCTTCATTCCACTCCTGGAACTGGGCAAAATCCTGCCCCATAAAGAGAAGCTTCTTTCCCGGATGGCCGATCATAAAGGAGTAACCTGCCTTCAGATTCGCGAACTTGTCATCATAAAGTCCCGGCATCTTATTGATCATGGAACATTTCAGATGCACCACCTCATCGTGGGAAAGCACCAGAATATATTTTTCCGCATAGGCATACGTCATGGCGAATGTCATTTTATTATGATTGTACTGACGGAAGTAGGGATCCAGCTTCATATATTCCAGGAAATCGTGCATCCATCCCATATTCCACTTCATGGTAAATCCAAGCCCGTCATCTTCCGGCTTTCCGGTAACTTTTGGCCATGCGGTAGACTCTTCGGCTATCATCATGATGCCCGGATGCTTTCCGCATACCACACTGTTCAGATGCTTGAAAAATTCAATGGCCTCCAGGTTCTTATTTCCGCCGTACTTGTTGGCCACCCACTGGCCGTCCTGTTTTCCGTAATCCAGATACAGCATGGAAGCCACGGCGTCCACCCGCAGTCCGTCCACATGGTACTGCTCAATCCAGAAAAGAGCGTTGGCAATCAGGAAGTTCTTTACCTCGCTCTTCCCATAGTCAAAAATCTTCGTACCCCAGTCCGGATGTTCTCCCTTTCTTGGATCCGCGTATTCATACAGACACGTTCCGTCAAACTCGGCCAGTCCCTGGGCATCCCTTGGGAAGTGAGCCGGAACCCAGTCCAGGATGACTCCGATCCTGTGCTTATGCAGATAGTTTACCATATAAGCAAAATCTTCCGGCGTTCCGTACCGGGAGGTAGGAGCGTAATATCCCGTTACCTGATACCCCCAGGAAGCGTCCAGAGGATGCTCCGCGATACCGATCAGCTCCACATGGGTGTAGCCCATGCTCTTGACATATTCTGCCAGCTCTTTGGCGAATTCTCTGTAATTATAGAAGCCGTCCTCGTTCTCATCATGCGGATGTCTCTTCCAGCTGCCCGGATGCACCTCATAAATGGCAATAGGGCTTTTGTCCTGTTTAAATTCTCTGCGTTTCTCCATCCAGTCGGAATCAGACCATTTGATTTTTGAGATATCCACCGTACGGGAAGCCGTTCCGGGACGCTTCTCCGCGTAGTTTCCAAAGGGATCTGCCTTATAAAGCCGTCTGCCGTCCTGGGTGAGAATCATATACTTGTAAAGCTCACCCTCGCCGACTCCCGGAATAAAGGCCTCGTAAATACCCAAAGGCTCCAGCCGCTTCATCGGATGCGCCGTCTCATCCCAGTCATTAAAGGTGCCGATCACCTGCACCCCCCTGGCATTGGGAGCCCAGACGGCAAAATACATGCCCTGCTTTCCTCTGTACTGGCAGGGATGGGCGCCAAGCTTCTTAAAAATATCATAGTGCGTCCCCTGTCCAAAAAGATACTGATCCAGCTCCGTAACGAATTCCGGAGCCTTTCTGACACGGGTTCTGGATTTCCCCGGCTCCTTCTTTTCTTTCGTCTGTTTTGCTTCTGCCGCTTTCCTAACCATACTCTCTATTTCTCCTCTTTCACTTCCCATCGCGGCGGAATAGAAGGATTCCGCCGCCGGGATTTATTTCGCGCTTTTTCCAGATCTTTCTGCCCGTATTCTCCCGTCTTTTCATCCTGCACGCCTGCTTTCCCGGCCTTTTTCCGGATCCCGGCTGCAGCTTTATTCTTCTTTTTCGGATGCTTCTCCTTCTGGCCTAAGCGTATTTACGCCGATCAGAATGCTCCCGCCGGCCGGAAGCATAACGCGGACTCTGCCGCCCTCTGCTTTCAGCTCTTCTCCCGTTTCCAGATTCCGGAGGGTTTCCGCCTCCATGGGAAGCGGAATCACAAGCTCTGCTTCCTTGTCGTCATTATTTACTCCCGCGATCACAGCCTCCCCCTGTCCGATTCTGGCAAAAGCATACTGCCGGTTCGTCAGAAGCAGTTCTCTGTATCTGCCCCGTCCGATCACCGGATACTCTGCCCTGCACCTTCCAAGAAACGCGATATACTCCTCCAGTCCCGGAATCGGCGGATTCTTCTCCAGCTCCTCCAGAACCAGGTGCGGTCTTAAGGCCGGGTCGCCTCCGTTTGATTTGCTTCCCGGAATGCCCCATTCAGAACCGTAATAGATGGATGGATTTCCCGGAAGAGTAAAAAGCAGGGTATGCACGGGTTTCAAATGCCTTTTATCCTGCAGCTTGCTGGCAATCCGATCCACATCGTGGTTATCTACAAAGGAGTAAAGGATTCTCCCTCTGTAAATCCCGCCGTTCTCATCAAACTGTCTGCGGATGGTATGGGCAATCTCGAAATAATTGTGGTCGTTATGTCCGGAATACAGTCCCTTATGCAGCTCATAATTCGTCACGGAATGAAGCATCTCCGGATTCACCCAGCGGGCGTAATCCCCGTGGATCACTTCGCCCATCAGCCAAAAGTCCTTCTTAGCGGCCTCCGTCATCCGGCGCATCTCTTTCATAAATTCAAAATCAAGGCAGTCCGCGCAGTCCAGACGGATCCCGTCAATATCAAAGGTATCAATCCAGAACCGGATCACTTCAAACAGATAGTCTTTTACCTCAGGGTTCTGGAGGTTCAGGTTTACCAGCTCATAGCAGTTCCTCCAGGCCTCATATCCGAACCCGTCATTGTAGGGGTTGTTCCAGCCAAAATTGATCCCCTTATACCAGCCGCAGTACCGGGAACCTTCACGGTTTCTCTGAATATCCTGAAAAGCAAAAAACTCACGTCCCGTATGGTTGAAAACTCCGTCTACCACAATCCGGATATCCAGCTGGTGTGCCTGCTTTACAAAATCCGCGAAATCATCATTATCGCCAAGCCGACGATCCACCAGCTTATAATCCCTGGTATCATACCCATGGGTCGTGGACTCAAACAAGGGTCCGATGTAAATTGCCGTACATCCCAGATTTTTTATATGGGGAAGCCACTTCCCCAGCTCCTCAAACCGGTGTGTAACTGTTTCCTCTCTGTTCTCAAAGGGTGCGCCGCTCATACCCAGGGGATACATGTGATAAAAAACGGCATTTTCATACCATACACTCATATTCAATATTTCCTTTCTGTAATTTTATAATAGAACCAGCTGTTTGTAAAGACAGGCTGCCGGTTATGAAAAAATTCCATACATGAACTGGCCGACTAAAGACCGGATCTGTTCATCGCTGATCCTTTCCTTCTCCGAATCGGTTCCGCCCCGTTCATACTTCATAAGCAGGAAGTTATTAATCGTCCCGGTAAAGCCAATGGCAAACTGCTCCTGCCGGCCCCTCATATTTCCCAGCTGTCCGGAGGCCCGCTCAAATATACGCACGGCCGCGTCGTAGAATTCCAGCACGTAAGGCCGCGCGGCCAGATACGCTTCATTTTCCCTGGCCGAATAAAGCAGCGCCATGAACATCATATAATATTTCCTGTCCTTCTCAAAAAAAGCGCAGTACGCTGCCGCGAACCGGCAAAGAGTCTCCTGAATTCCGCCCTCCTCCCGAAGCGCCTGCTGCAGCATCCGGCGCAGCTCGGAAAGTCCGTTTTCTAAAAGAGCTTTCAGAAGTCCCAGCTTGCTTCCAAAATAATAATAAAGAGTGGGCTTTGTAATCCCTGCCCCATCTGCGATCTCCTGTACGCCTACAGCATCGTAGCCTCTGGCGTAGAACAGATCTTTGGCGCTTTCCATAATACGTTCTTTGTTATCCATACGCTCCTCCGTTTGCTTAATTATACCGTTCGGTATATGATCTGTCAAGTAAAACCGCCGGAAGACAGCACCAAAGAATAAATATTGGAACTTCCAACTTTTCAGCCGGGATACATTTGCAGCGGCTCTTTTCCACTAGGGGCATTTGTATCAGAAAAGTTATCCACATCCCCTGGCCACAAAAGTTCCTCATTCA
>DVGK01000088.1 GCA_018712785.1 Candidatus Choladousia intestinavium
GGCAGGGAGAAATGTTCTTTAAAATACTGCGCCGTCTCTGTAAAGCTCATCCCCTCGATCTCTTTCTGAACACCGCGCAGCTGCTCCATAGGATAATGATATCCGTACTTTCCAAGGTATTCAATATCTATATCGGTCCACATCCACATGGAATCCATCAATGTTCCGTCCAGATCAAAAATAACCGCTCTGATATCTTTCAGCATAATGACCGCAACCTTTCAACTTCCTCTTCTGTCAGCTCTCTCCATTGGCCTCTGTCAAGATCCGGATCCAGAGAAATGCCTGCCATAGCGGTCCTCTTTAAATAGACCACCTGATTTCCCCGCGCCTGAAACATCCGTTTAATCTGATGGAACTTTCCTTCCACAACAGTGACAAGCACATGTCCCGGAGTTTCCAGCAGAGACAGTCCCGCAGGCAGGGTAGGGCGCTTTTCCCCAATCTCGATTCCTGTCCGAAACGCATCCACATCCTCCTGGGAAGCAGGGTGAGCAAGCATTGCGAAATACGTTTTCTCCACATGGCGTCCCGGCGCCAGGAGACGGTGGGCCAGTTCTCCGTCATCTGTGAGAAAAAGCAGTCCCTCCGTGTCAAGATCCAGACGGCCCACTGGGAAAATCCCTCTTTTGTCTTTTCTCTGAATGTAATCCATAACCGTTTTGTGTTCCCGGTCTGACACTGCCGTCACGCATCCTGCCGGCTTATGAAACATGAGATACTCATGTTCCCGGTAGGAAAGAACGCGCCCTTCAAGAGACACCTGATCCTTTCCCGGATCCACCTTAATCTCCGGTCTTTTCTCCGGCTCCCCGTTTACCTTCACCAGGCCCTTTTTCAGATAAAGCTTGCTCTGACTCCTGGTACAGCCTGTACAGGCGCAGAGATATTTATCCAATCGCATCCAAGTCCTCACATTCGTACCTCTTACTCAATCCCTTCACCGCTTGGCACTTTCTCGGCGCTTCCCACCGCCTGTACCCGGTAGCCCTCCGCAATGATATCCAGCTCTTTGCTGAATCTCTTAAGCTGGTTGATATCCTTCAGCTCATAAATCCGGTAAAACTCATCCTGAATTTTCACAATCTCCCGCTTATTCGCCACTCGGTAGAGATTCTGGATGCTGTTCAGAATGTCTGATACCAGACGGGCATGAATCTGGAAGGAATTCTGCGCGTCCATGATCTCGCTGCGGACCGCCGACATTTCGTTGTCCAGAGAAATAATGGCATTGGCCGCGTTAGTCAGCTTCTCCCGGATATGATCCGGAATATTTTTCTTATACTTGTACTGAAGAGAATGTTCAATGGTGGACCAGAAATTCATGGCAAGGGTCCGGATCTGGATCTCCACTTTGATCTTCCTGCTTCCCTCCAGAGTCTGAACCTCATAGGCCACGATAATATGATAGGAGCGGTACCCGCTGTCTTTCATATGATTTATGTAGTCCCTCTCGCCGATGATCTCCATATCCGTCCTCCTGCGGATAATTTCCACCACCTTCTGTATGTCCTCCACAAACTGGCAGATAATGCGCACGCCGGCTATGTCTACCAGCTTTTCTTCGATCTCATCTATTGTAATATGTTTTTTCTGAGCCTTATCCAGAATGCTGGAGATTGTTTTTACCCGGCCCATTACCTGCTCTATGGGAGAATAAAGGCCACGGCTCCGATGCTCATAAATCAGATGCTCAAATTTGACAGTGAGCTCCTTCACGGCAAGATCATACGGTGTCAAAATCTCACGCCATAATTGTATTTCCATGATTACCTCCAGTTTTTCCTTCTACTTATTCTCGCGGGCAGCGAGCCGGGCTGCCCGAACGCACTGTATTTTTTATTTTAACATAATCGCTCTGAAGATGCAACGAAGCCTTTTGTCACATTTTGACATTGCGGTCTCTACCGTCCTGACCCTTCAGACACCGCATTTCTTCTCCCCTTTTCATTCCTTCGCCTGTCCGGATTCCTTTTCCTCCAGATACCGCAGAAGCCAGTAAGGATTTACACTCAGCTCCGAGGCCGTCTCCGTCTCCAGATAGATTCCAAGGTGGAGATGCACATCGAACCTTCCACTGGTCCCCTCCGGACCGTATCCGCTGTCTCCCATATACCCAAGCAGTTCTCCTGCCTCCACACTCTGTCCCGGGATAAACTCCTGGGCATAGGAATCCAGATGCGCATAATAGTAGTATCCGCCCTGAGGACTCCTTATGCCAATTCTGTATCCGCCCTTCTCCAGCCATCCGATTTTTTCGACGGTTCCCTCCGTCATGCTCACCACTTTAAAATGACCCGGGAGATTCTCGGGAGGCATAAGGTCTGTTCCCTCATGCCCCCTGAGTCCTCCGTAGCTTCGTTCAAACATCCAGCTGTTTTCATACACGATTCCATTTTCCTGCACAGGAAAAACCTCCGCGTCATCCCATACCTTCTGATAAGCTTTTCGTATCTTTTCATAACCGGAACGATTAAACGTAAAAGCCGCCTGTTTTAAAAGCAGATATTCTCTTTCCTGTGCAGGCAGAAATCCTCTTCCCCCGTGAAGCCTTCTGTAAAGCCACGAGAGAGAAAAAAGCTCCGACGCCGGCTGCCCGTAATACGCCTCAGCCTCCAGCAGGGAAGCCAGTCTTTTGCCGGAGAGCTTCATTTCCCGGAATTCCGGGCTCTCCGGCTCAAATTCAGAGAGGCTGTCTGCCCCTGCGTTCAGCCAGAGCATCCGCGACAGATTTGAGGTAATCAGAACAGCGGCCAAAAAAATCAAAAGCACATAAAATCTATAGCCCTTCACTCTTATCGCTGCCGCATTCTCCTTAACAATATCCTTCTATTTATATTCCACCTCCGCTCCAAACAGAAGGTGCTATCCTTCCCTTTTCTGTCATAAGATGAAGAAAAGAGAAGCCGGAGGAAATTTTTTGAAAAAGCTCCTGATTTCCTTTCTTTTTATCTGTTTTCTGTATCTGCTGGTTTTTCCGGAAGATTCCCTTTCGGCAGCCCGAAACGGACTGCTCCTCTGGTACGGCTCTGTTCTGCCTGTATTGTTTCCCTTTCTCGTAATCTCTGGTATTCTGCTGCAGCTTGAGGGTTTTTCCGTCCTTCTTCGTTTTTTGTACCGTCCGTTCCATTTTCTTTTTGGCGTGTCCTATTACGGAAGCTTTGCTGTCCTCTCCGGATTCCTCTGCGGCTTCCCGGCCGGAGCAAAAATCACAAAGGACCTACAGGAACAGGGCTTTATCACTTCCCGGGAGGCCCGTCATCTTTACGGCTTTGTAAACAACTTAAGCCCCGGATTTCTCGTATCCTACGCAGCCGCCGGACAGTTAAACCGGCCGGAGCTTTCCGGCCTTCTTCTGGCCGCCGTTTTAGGCGCGCCTCTGTGTTACGGCGTTCTGACCGGAAGACAGCGCAAAAAAGAAACCCTCTTCTCATCCCCGGCTCTCTTTTTGGCTTCCGGAAAGAAAGATTTTTCTCAGGTTCTGGATGAATCTATCTGGAACGCGTCGGTAAGTGTCCTGAAACTGGGAGGATATATTACACTGTTCTGTATTTTGTCAGACGCAGCCGGAAAGCTTCCCTTTTCAGGCAGCCTTCCCGGCCTGCTTTTTTGCTCCAGCCTAGAGGTTACCGGAGGTATCCGGCTGATCTGTCAGTCCGGTCTTTCCTGGTCTCTGCAGCTGCTTCTCCTGACGGCACTGTGCATCTTCGGCGGATTCTCCGCCTTGGCTCAGACTGCCGGCATCGCGCGGATGAGCTTCTTCACACTGATTTATTATATAAAAAGCAGGGTACTGTGTACCCTGCTCGGCGTTTCCTTTCTCTTATGCTGGCTTCTATTCTGCTTCTTCCTCCGCTGACGGCTCAGCCGATGTGGTATAACTGGACGGGGCCGCCTGAGGCGAAAGCTCCATGCGGTTCTTGCTTACAATATCATAGCAGGACTGAATGGAATTGATAAAATTATTATACTTCGTGCCAGCCGCGTCAATGGTATGGCTCATAATCTTCTCAAGATTCTCCAGCATCTCATCGGTATAGCGGATCGCGCTCATACGGATATTGTTGGAATCCTCTGTAGCCTTGTCCAGAATCTCCTGAGCCTGGGCATTGGTCTGTTCGATCAGCTGATTGGACTGAGCCATGGCAATCTGCATAACCTCACTTTCGCTGACAATCTTCTGGGCCTGAGCCTGAGCATCCGCAATGATGCTGTCCGCTTTTGACTGGGCATCTTCCAGAATCGCGTCCTTATTGCTGATGATCTTCTGATACCGTTTGATCTCATCCGGAGTCTTCATACGGAGCTCTCTCAACAGCTCCTCAAGCTCCTCCTTATTTACAACAATCTTGGTGGAAGACAGCGGCTGAAATTTACAGCTGTCCACAAACTCTTCAATCTCCTCGATAATCTGCTCAATTCTGCTGCTCATAGTACACTCTCCTTATTATTTATTTTCTCCCTGCCTTTCGGCTTCCACTCTCTTCTCAACACGTTCTACGATCTGTTCAGGAACGAACCCCGAAATATCTCCTCCGTAAAAGGCAACTTCTTTCGCAATGGTGGAACTGATATAAGCGTAATTCAATTCAGTGGTAAAAAATATGGTATCTATGCCATGATCTATGCTGCGGTTCGTCTGAGCCATCTGAAGCTCATACTCAAAATCTGTAACAGCCCGAAGCCCCCGGACAATAAAACCGGCATCACATTTCTTTACAAAATCAACCGAGAGTCCGGTAAAAGACTCCACACGGACATTTGGAAGATCTCTCGTCACATCTTTTATCATATTAACACGTTCTTCCACAGAAAACAACGGGGATTTTGCATTATTAT
>DVGK01000089.1 GCA_018712785.1 Candidatus Choladousia intestinavium
ATCCGATCTGCCCAAAGCGTCGCTTTCGAAGCTGCATTTTCATTTGTATTAATTGGTATCACCTCCATCATTTGTAGCTATTTTATCAAATGCGGAGATGAATAGGTAGATACGGATGATTACCTACTTACTGTTTTTAGGCGCAGTGAGAAGGACGGAAGCATCCGCTTAATCAGTGAAAGACGTCTTCCTGGGAAAAATCCAAGGGAAATGCTGATTTACGGGGATGGAATTTATGTAGTTTTAATGGATTCTCAAAAATGGATCAGAATTCCTGCGAAACAGGAGGGGGGAATTTTAGGAGAAGCAGAATGTATATTGCAGGAAATACCGGCAATCGCGACTGCTGACCTTTATGAAAGGTGAGATTGATTAATTTTTAGAATGGAGTGGACGGTATGATAACTGAAGAAAGAAAAAGAGCCCTGTTAAATTCTATAGAAAAACTTGAGGCTTATCAGGAGCTTCAGAATTTAATGGGAAGAACTGTAGCGGCAGTTAACTTTCGTCAGCCGGAGAAAATTCTTGAAAACTTCGCGTTGGACAGAGAGGATGTTTCACTGGAATTCGCGGACGAAGGAGTTTTTGAAGGAAAGGAAGGAGTAACTGCCGTAGTAAAAGAGATTATTGCAAAGCCGCCGAAAAAAGGGGAAATGGTAGATATGCAGCTGACGACTCCCATGATTGAAGTGGCGGGAGACGGAAATACAGCAGAAGCTCTCTGGTGGTGTCCGGGAGCCGGCGCAGTTGTGTCAGAAAAGGCAGAGCCTCAGGCAATCTGGGCCTGGGGAATGCTGGCAGCAGATTTTATAAAAGAAAAAGACCAGTGGAAAATCTGGCATCTTCATTACTTTCGTTATATTAAATGTTTTTATGAAAAGGGATGGGTAGAAGATACAACCATGATTCACCGTCCAAATCTTCCTATGCATCCTCTTGCGAAACCTTCCACTTATCACAATCCTTATTCACCGAATTCTGTAAGAGACGGGCTTCCGGCCTGTCCAAGGCCGTATGAAACGTATCAGGGAACCGGATGGATGCTGAATCGGGATAAGACCAGGTAGGAGGTTATATGAAAGAGTGGAGAGAATATATCGAAAGTCTGTCAGAAGAAGAATTTGAAGAGCTTGAAATGAGAATTAAAAAGCTTACAGCCGTATGGGAAATAAAAAATCTCCGGGGGCAGGCGGCGATCTTTCATGATGATCAGCATATAGGAGAAAAAAGAAGAGAGCTGAAGGCGCTGCATCATCCTTCTTTTCCAGTTAAGGAAGAATTAGAATTCAGAAAAAAACCTGTAGTGGACAATCTGGCGGGAAACAGCCTGATTCATCCTCTGACGACACCGGTGATTGAGGTAGATGATACTTGTCGCAAAGCCAGAGCAGTCTGGTGGTCTCTGGGAATTGAGGGGCTTTCCAAGCATCAGGAACAGCCTATGGCTATTGTCAGTGTAGGATTGGTACCGGGTGTTCATGTGGTGGAACAAGGTGAATGGAAAATATTATCCGGTTCCTGGCAGAGAACAACGAAAAATGAATATCACGCAGGCTGGGTGAAGGATATGCAGGTGACAAATACAAGACCGCCTCTGACAAAGGAACAGGATCGGAACTTTCTTGGAAAATACGCGTACCAGAAGGATGAATACCGGCAGCCGGTTCCAGAGCCGCCTCGCAAAGATACATGGGAGGAATGGCCGGATGAAACAGATGACAGCTGGATGTATATGAACCTGTATCAGGAGAATCGCAGACAGGCATAGAGGATAAAACAGATGATTCAGGGAATTATTTTTGATTTGGACGGAGTGCTGGTCTCTACAGATAAATTTCATTATCAGGCATGGAAAAGGCTGGCGGACCGTCTCGGTATTTACTTTGATGAAGAAATCAATAAGAAGCTCAGAGGTGTCAGCAGAAGAGAGAGCCTTGAGATTATTTTAGAAGGAAAAAAAGAAACAGTATATACAGAAAAAGAAAAAACAGAATTTACAGAGGAAAAGAACAGATTCTATCAAGAGTTATTAAAGCAGCTGACTCCGTCAGAAGTGGATGTGTCTGTGAGAAAAACTCTTCAGGAACTGAAAAAAAGAGGATATAAGCTGGCAGTGGGATCTTCCAGCAAAAATGCGGGAACGATTCTGAACAGAACAGAATTAATAAAAGAATTTGACGCGGTTTCGGACGGAAATAATATTAAAAGATCGAAACCGGATCCGGAAGTATTTGTAAAGGCAGCAGAAATGCTGAATCTGTCTTGTGAGGAATGCGCCGTTGTAGAAGACGCGGAGGCAGGAATTGAAGCGGCAAAACGGGGCGGCATGATGGCTGTGGGAATCGGCCCTGCTTCGGAATCTCCCAAGGCAGACAAAGCGGTAAATAAGATAGAACAGCTGACAGAAATTTTTGGAATGATACATAATTAAGAAGCTGAATTTGGGAGGACGGAAATGGTAAAATTAGATGAGAATCCTTTCTGGCTGGACGAAGAGCAGCAGAAGTGGGTTGCAGATACGCTGAAGAATATGACAGAGGAAGAAAAGATCGGACAGCTTTTCTGTGAAACGATCTGGAACTGCAGTGAAGAGGAGGAAACGATTGCTTTCCGAGGGATCCAGCCAGGCGGAATTATGTTTCGGGGCGGTTCCAGAGAAGTGATACGTACTTATGTAAATCGTATGAACCGCCGTTCCAAAATCCCTCTTTTGTTTTCAGGAAATTTTGAGACAGGAGGAAACGGAGTGCTGACAGATGG
This sequence comes from Candidatus Choladousia intestinavium, assembly GCA_018712785.1. Classification (GTDB taxonomy): domain Bacteria; phylum Bacillota; class Clostridia; order Lachnospirales; family Lachnospiraceae; genus Choladousia; species Choladousia intestinavium. The sequence goes on from DVGK01000089.1 coordinate 2,761, forward strand.
GACTTTTATGGGTTCCCAGATGCAGACGGCAGCTACGAATGACAGTCGGTACGCGTATCTTCAGGGTTCCTTGTGCGCAAAAGAAGGAGGAGAGGTAGGATGCAACTGGTCCTACGCTCCAATTATTGACATCAACTATAATTTTATGAGCCCTGTTACCTGTACCAGAACGTATGGCTCTGATCCGGATAAAGTTTTGGATATGGCCAGAGCATATATGAAGGGTTGCCATGAGAATGGCATGGCAGTTTCCATTAAACATTTTCCGGGAGACGGCATGGATTTCCGGGATCAGCACTGGCTGTCCTCCATTAACACAAAATCTGTGGAGGAATGGGATGAAACCTACGGAAAGGTTTACAAGAAAATGATAGAGGAAGGGGCAGACTCTGTGATGGCGGCGCATATTAAATGCCCGGCATACAGCAAATATTTCTGTCCGGATATGAAAGATCAGGATGTAATGCCCGCCTCCCTGGCTCCGGAACTTCTTCAGGGGCTGCTGAGAGGAAAGCTGAATTTTAATGGAGTCATTGTCTCCGATGATACCCATATGGCAGGATTCACAAATGCCATGCCAAGAGAAAAGGCTGTGCCGGGAACGATTGCAGCAGGAGTGGACATGCTGCTTTTTACTGTGAATCACGATGAAGATGTGGAATATATGAAACAGGGGGTAAAAAACGGAATCATTACTCCGGAACGTCTGGATGAAGCAGTGACAAGAATCCTGGCTCTTAAGGCAAAGCTGGGACTTCACAGGAAAAAAGCCGATGAGGATGTGGAAGCTCCGGAAATTTCCTGTATCTCCTGTGAAGAACATCAGAAGATCGCCTATGAGTGCGCGGACCAGGCGGTTACTCTGGTAAAGGATCGGGAGGGTATTCTTCCGATTACTCCTGAAAAATATAAGAGAATTCTTCTGGTAAAGATAGAGAGTGTGGCCTCATGCAGATACAGCAGCGATCCTCAGTATGATAATTTTATGCAGGGACTTAAGGACCGAGGATTCCAGGTGGAAGAAATTAATTTAAATGAAATTCCAAGTATCGGAAAAGGGGGAGCTACCTTCCGGGAGCTTCGGGAAAAGTATGACCTGATGCTCTACTATCTGGGAGCCAAGGCAGGCTACCGCATTGTATGGAAGTCTGTGGTAATGGGAGAGATTCCCTCTTACACAAAGGATATCCCTACCATGGCAGTTTCTTTCCAAAGTCCGTACCTTCTAATGGATGTGCCCATGATCGGCACTTTCATAAACGCCTATACAGAGACAAAATATACCTGCAGGGCCGTATTGGAGAAAATCACCGGAGAGTCAGAATTTAAGGGCGTCAGCCCTGTAGATCCTTTCTGCGGGATGTGGGATCTGAGGCTGTAAAAAGCAGAAGAAAAAATGTGAAAATTTTGCTGTGTGTTTAGAAACAGGCGCTGATGTATAGAAAATTGTACCTCAGCGCTGTTTTAGAACTGGGATTGGAAAGCTTAAGGAAGGGGGACAACCTGCAAATGAACATACTCATTATCGATATCGGCACATCCAGTATGAGGGGAATTCTTTTTAATGAAGGGGGACAAAAGCTCTGCTCCTGCCAGGTGAAGTATCAGCCGGAGAAAAGGGAAAACGGCTGGATTGAACAGAAGGCATCCGATTGGATCCGTTCTCTTCTGGAGATTACCAGAAGTATTTCGTCTCAGGCGTCCGATCTGAATTTTTCTATTGACGCAGTGGCAGTGACTTCCCAGCGCTCTTCCATTCTTCCCGTTGACCGGGAAGGGGTGCCGCTTATGGATACGATTATGTGGCAGGATCAGAGAAACAAGGAGATCTGCGGCAGACTGGAACAATATAATGATCTGGTGGCGGAAAGAAGCGGCGCAAAAGTAAACACCGTATTTTCAGGAAGCCGTATGGCGTGGATTAAGGAAGAATGCCCGGAGATTTACAAAATGGTCCATAAGTTTGTAAATATTCCGGAGTATGTTATGCATGAAATGACAGGAAATTATTACACAGACTATACGTATGGCAGCAGGTCAAATCTTATGAATCTCCGGGAAAAGAGATGGGATCCTGAACTTCTGAAACTGTTTGGGATTCCGGAAAGACAGCTCTGTACACTGCTGGAGCCGGGCAGCGTGACAGGAAGGGTGACGCTTTCTTTTGCGGAAAGAAGCGGGCTGCCGGAGGGGATTCCGGTAATCAGCGCCGGGGGAGATCAGCAGTGCGCCGCTGTGGGGCAGGGAGCGTATAAGCAGGGAAATATTTCTATAGTAGCAGGTACGGGAGGCTTTCTGATTACCACAGTGGATCAGGCGCCGGAGGGTTTTTCAAAGGATATGATCTGCAACAGCTCCTCTGTAAAAGGAAAATACATTATAGAAGCCAATGTGCTGACCTGCAGCGCTGCCTTTGACTGGTTCTGCGCCGGCTTTTATGACTGGAAGGACGGAAAAGTGAATTATGATAAAATCAATGAGGAGCTGGCAAAGCTGGATGGGAAGGCAGACGATCTGATAGCTCTTCCCTATTTCCAGGGAAGGAGTACGCCAAAGTGGAACCCGGAGGCAAAGGCGGGATTTTTTAATATGACCCTTGCGTCGACCAGGGACAGGATGCTGAAAGCGCTGCTGGAAAGCATCTTTATGGAAATCAAGAATAATATGAACGAATTTGAAAAGTATACAGAGATTGACCGGGCATACATCAGCGGAGGGATGACAAACAGCAGCGTTCTGAATCAGCTTCAGGCGGATGTGTACGGGATTCCTCTCTGCCGTCTGGAGGACGGCGAGTCTGCGTCTCTTGGGGCTTTGATGATATCTCTGTGCAGCCTGGGGGTATATTCCGGGCTGGAGGAAGCCTTTGAGGCGGTGCGGGGAAAAGAGAAAAAAGAAGACTTTTATCCCAGAAAAGAGCTTTATGATAGGTATGAAGAGAAAAGGCAGAAAATGAACGGTCTGTATGAGAAGCTTTATGGCTGAAATTTTTAATAGGAAATGAGGAGGAAGGTTCATGAAGTATAACACATTGTTTACGCCGGTAAAGATCGGTTCCGTGACCATAAAAAACCGGTTTGCCATGGCTCCCATGGGACCATTGGGACTGGCGGACGCAGAGGGAGGATTTAATCAGAGAGGAATTGATTACTATACGGAAAGAGCCAAAGGCGGCACCGGACTGATTATGACGGGGGTTACCTTTGTGGAAAATCAGGTGGAAGAGCACGGGATGCCTAACTGTCCCTGTTCCACTTATAACCCTGTGCAGTTTGTCCGGACAGGAAGGGAGATGACAGAGAGAGTCCATGCGTATGGAGCGAAGATTTTCCTTCAGATGTCAGGAGGATTCGGCCGGGTTACGATTCCTACCAATCTGGGAGAGTTTCCGCCGGTGGCGCCCTCTCCGATCCCTCATCGGTGGCTGGATAAGACCTGCCGTGCCCTGACGGTGGAAGAGATCAAAAGCATCGTAAAGAAATTCGGGGAAGGAGCCTTTCACGCAAAGAGGGCAGGCTTTGACGGGGTTCAGATCCATGCGGTTCATGAAGGTTATCTGATTGACCAGTTTGCCATAGCTCTGTTTAACCAGAGGACAGATGAGTATGGAGGAAGTTTGGAGAAACGGCTGCGTTTCGCCAGAGAAATTGTGGAGGAAATTAAAAGGCAGTGCGGCGCTGATTTTCCTGTTACCCTGAGATACAGTGTGAAAAGCTTTATTAAGGACTGGAGAGAAGGCGGCCTTCCGGGAGAAGTCTTTGAGGAAAAAGGAAGAGATACAGAAGAAGGGATCGAGGCGGCGAAGCTTCTGGTATCCTACGGATATGACGCTCTGGACACGGACGTAGGAACGTATGACGCCTGGTGGTGGAACCATCCCCCTATGTATCAGGAAAAGGGACTGTACCGCCCTTACTGCAGATTGATGAAGGAAAATGTGGATGTTCCTGTGCTGTGCGCCGGGAGAATGGATGATCCGGATATGGCGCTGGAGGCTATAGAAACAGGAGTCTGCGACATTATCAGTCTGGGCCGGCCTCTTCTGGCGGATCCGGATTATGTAAATAAGCTCAGAAGCGGAAGAATTCAGGAGATCCGTCCCTGTATTTCCTGTCAGGAAGGATGTATGGGAAGAGTTCAGGAGTATTCTATGATTAACTGTGCCGTGAATCCCCAGGCAGCCAGGGAGAGGGTTACGGAATACCGCCCTGTCTGCCGCCCGAAGCGGGTGCTGATCGTTGGAGGCGGCGTGGCCGGATGTGAGGCAGCCAGGGTCCTGGCCGTCAGAGGCCATAAGCCGGAGATTTATGAAAAAGGCGGACGACTTGGGGGAAATCTGATTCCCGGAGGAGCCCCTGGTTTTAAAGAGGATGATCTTGCGCTGGCAGACTGGTATGAGTATCAGCTGAAAAAGCTGGGTGTTCCGGTATATCTGCGTACTGAGATGACAAAGGAAATGGTTCTGAAAGAACAGTGTGACGCGGTAATTATAGCTACCGGATCTGAGCCGAAGATTTTTTCTCTGGGCGAGGATGAACACGTATATACAGCCTCCCAGGTGCTGATGAAGGAGAAAGATCCCGGTGAGAATACGGTAATCATCGGAGGCGGCCTGGTAGGCTGCGAGACAGCTTTGTGGCTGGCAGAGCAGGGAAAGAAGGTTACCATCGTGGAGGCTCTCCCGAAAATACTGGCGGTAAATGGGCCTCTCTGCCATGCCAATAGTGAAATGCTGGAGCGGCTGATTCCTTTTAAGGGGATAGAGGTCATAGGGAACGCGAAAGCCCAAAACTGCGAAAAAGGAGTCTTAAGAGTAGAAACCAAGGAAGGTGAGAGAAAAATCCCCTGCGACAGCGTGATTCTTTCAGTGGGATATAGGGAGAATAACAGCCTTTACCGGGAGCTTGAATTCGAGATACCGGAGCTTTATCTTCTGGGGGACGCCAGAAGGGTTTCAAATATTATGTATGCTGTCTGGGATGCTTTTGAGGTGGCAAATCATATCTGAAAAAATTAAGACAGGCCGTTTGCGGGGATTTTTGACTCCGCAAGCGGCCGCTTATAATATTTACAATTTTAATATTATTCTTGACATGATAAAATTTTTGTGTAATACTTTATTGTATTAAAAAGTTAAAGAACGATGAAGAAAATTAAGAGAGCATAAAGGAGTGCAAATTAGACTACTTATTTTGCATTCCTTTATCTATATAACCCTGGTTTTGACAGGAGTATTCCGGCAGAGGGGCACGTCCTTTGAATCCGGGGGCGGGGCGGCAGTGCCGGAGAAGATTAAAAAAGAAAGCACAGGTAGTACAGATGAGAATCAGAAAAATTCAGACAGGAAGAGTTCATATACCTCTGAAGGTTCCTTTTAAGACGGCTTTGAGGACTGTGGAGTCTGTGGAGGATGTGATTGTCCGTATTGAGACAGATACAGGGGAGGACGGCTTCGGAGAGGCTCCCCCCACGGCTGTGATTACGGGAGACACTCTGGAATCCATAGAAGGTGCCATAAAGAATTTTATCGCGCCATCCCTGGAAGGAATGGAGATTGAAAATCTGGACGGCATTATGAAAAAGCTCCATAGCTGTATAAAAGGAAACACATCAGCCAAGGCAGCGGTGGATATGGCTGTTTATGATCTGTATGGAAAAAGTATGGGACGGCCTCTGTATAAGCTTCTGGGCGGAGCCAGGGATGAACTGACCACAGATCTGACCATCAGTGTGAATCCGATTCCCCAGATGGTGGAGGACAGCCTGCAGGCGGTGAAGGACGGTTTTCACATTCTGAAGATCAAGGTGGGAAAAGAAGGATATAAGGATGTGGAGCGGATTCAGGAGATCCGGCAGGCGGTAGGGTCCGAGGCAGTGATCCGGGTGGATGCCAACCAGGGATGGACTCCCAAGGAGTCTGTCCGGATGATCCAGAGGATGGAAGATCTGGATTTAAAGATCGATCTGGTGGAGCAGCCGGTTCCCGCGGATGATCTGGAAGGGATGAAGTTCGTCACCAGCCGTGTAGCTACCAGGATTCTGGCGGACGAGACGGTATTTTCGCCGAAACAGGCCATTCGTGTCATAGAGGAGCAGGCGGCTGATATGATTAATATTAAGCTGATGAAAACCGGCGGAATCTATGAGGCGCTGAAAATTATTAATATTGCGGAGATTTACGGAATAGAATGTATGATCGGCTGTATGCTGGAGAGCAAAATCGCAGTCAGCGCCGCAGCTCATCTGGCCGCAGGGAAAAGCATTATCACAGCTGTCGATCTGGACGGACCTTCCCTCTGCAGGGAGGATCCCTATGAAGGCGGACCTCTCTATGAGGGGGCAAAAATAAGAATGCCAAAGGAAGCGGGAATCGGCATCTTGAAGGTTCCCGTATCCTTTCAGTAGAAAGCAGGCGTTACATATATGGAAAAGACACATTTATTAGAGATAAAAGATTTAAAGGTATCCTTTGCCAGCAAGAAGACGGAGGTTCCGGCGATTCAGGGGATCAGTTATTATCTGGATGAGGGAGAGGTTCTGGGAATCGTGGGAGAGTCCGGAAGCGGCAAGTCCGTTTCTTCCCACTGTATTTTAAAGCTCCTTCCGGAAAACGGAAGAATTAAGGGCGGGCAGATTCTCTTTGAGGGAAAGGATCTTCTTCCTATGAGCGCGAAAGAGATCGCTAATATCCGCGGAAATAAGATTAGTATGATTTTTCAGGATCCCATGACATCCCTGGATCCTCTGTTCACAGTGGGACATCAGATTGAAGAGTCTTTGAAAAAACATACAAGTTTGAATAAAAAACAGAGAGAAGAGAGGGTGATCCAGCTTCTTGATATGGTAGGCATCAATCAGCCGGAAAAGAGAATGAAGCAGTACCCTCATGAATTTTCCGGAGGAATGAGGCAGAGAGCCATGATTGCTATGGCGCTGAGTCTTGGCCCCAAGCTTCTGATTGCGGATGAGCCTACCACGGCTCTGGATGTTACCATCCAGGCGCAGATCATAGAGCTCCTGAAGAAGCTGAAGGATGAGCTGAATATGGCGATTATTTTTATCACCCATGATCTGGGTGTTGTATCAGATATCTGCGACAAGATTATTGTCATGTATGCAGGTGAAATCATTGAATCGGGAAAAAAGAGGCAGATTTTTTATGAGAGCAGGCATCCCTACACGGAAGGGCTTCTGAATTCTGTTCCCAAAATAGAACAGTCCAGAGAAGAAAAGCTGGTTCCCATAGAGGGAAATCCGCCGGACATGCAGCTTCTTGGGCCGGAATGTCCCTTTGCCCACCGGTGCGGCTACGCTATGAAAATCTGCGCGAAGCAGAAGCCGCCGAAGCTGACCGTAGAGGAAGGGCATGAGGTTTCCTGCTGGAAATTTTATCGAGAAATGATGGAATCGGGTGAATAAAATGGAAAAAGATATCCTTTTGGAGGTTAAGCATCTGAAAAAGTATTATCAGGTGAAAAACGGCCTTTTTAAGAAAGTGAATGTAAAAGCGGTGGACGATGTCAGTTTCTATATCCGCCGGGGGGAGACCCTGGGTCTGGTAGGGGAGAGCGGCTGCGGGAAGACGACCCTGGGAAGAACGATTCTCCGGCTCCTGGAACCTACAGACGGGGAGATTATCTTTGACGGGAAGGTGATCAATCAGGCAGATATGAAGGATTACCGTAAAAAGATGCAGATTGTTTTCCAGGATCCTTACGCATCTCTGGATCCCAGAAAGACGGTGTCGGATATTATCGGAGAAGCTCTTGATATTCATCAGCTTTATAAAGATAAGGCGGAGAGAAAAGAAAAAGTCCTTCGTCTGATGGAACTGGTAGGTCTCAGTGATAAATTTTATAACCGTTATCCTCATGAGTTTTCGGGAGGACAGCGGCAGCGTATCGGTATAGCCAGGGCACTGGCCGTTTCGCCGGAATTCATCGTCTGCGACGAGCCGGTGTCGGCTCTGGACGTGTCCATTCAGGCTCAGGTCATCAATATGCTGGAGAAGCTTCAGCATGAACGAGGTCTGACGTACCTTTTTATCGCCCATGACCTGGCAGTGGTGAAGCATATCAGTGACCGGATCGGCGTTCTGTATCTGGGACATTTGGTAGAGCTGGCCGACAGTGAAGAACTGTACAGAAATCCTCTGCATCCCTATACGCAGATGCTTCTGTCCGCGGTTCCTATAGCGGATCCCGATGAATCTGAGAAGAGAAAAAGAATCAAGCTGGAAGGGGAGGTTCCCTCTCCCATCAATCCTCCTTCCGGATGTCCCTTCCGTACCAGATGCGAGCAGGCCTGCGACGCCTGCAAGGAAAAATTCCCGGAGCTGAAGGAGATTGCCGAAGGACATTGGGTAGCCTGCTCTCAGGTTCAGAAGCTGTAAGGAGGGAGAAGTTTTATGGAATTGTTTCAGAAGATCATAAAAAGAGTTCTGCTGGCAGTGTTCAGCCTCTTTGTCATTGTTACGATTACTTTCTTTTTAATGAATTTAATTCCCGGCGATCCGTTTATGTCTGAGAAGGCCAATCCGGAAGCACAGGCCGCTCTTCGGGCCAAATACGGACTGGATCAGCCTATTTATGTACAATATGTAAAATACCTGGACGGTCTCCTTCACGGGGATATGGGGAATAGTTACGTTCTCCAGAAAGGGCGTGAGATTTCCACTATTGTGACGGAATCCTTCGCTGTTTCCATGTCTCTGGGTATCCGCGCTCTGGTGCTGGCAATTCTGATCGGGGTTCCTCTGGGATGCATTGCCGGGCTGTGGAAAAATAAAGCGCCGGATGCCTGCATCCGTGTTATATCAGCGGTGGGGATCTCGGTTCCCGGTTATGTGATCGCGGCGGTACTCATGCTGGTGCTGGCCGTCCAGTTCCGGCTGCTGCCTACGTCCTACAACAGGCCGGGAGGAACCGTAATGCCGATTATCACTCTGGCCCTGTATCCTACCTGTTATCTGATCCGCCTTACCAGAGCCAGTATTCTGGAGGTGCTGAATCAGGATTACTTAAGGACAGAGAGAGCCAAGGGAATGAGCGAGGCGGTGGTAATTTTCGTACACGCCCTGAAGAATTCCCTTATCCCGATTATTACATATCTGGGACCGCTGACCGCTTCCATTTTGACAGGAGGATTTGTGGCAGAAAGCGTATTTAACGTTCCGGGGCTTGGACGGTATTTTGTAAGCGCCATCAATTCCAGAGATTATACCCTTATCATGGGTACGACGATTTTCTACGCGGCATTGATTATCTTTATGAATCTGGTGTGCGATATCCTTTATCAGGTAGTAGATCCGCGGATTAAACTGGATTAAATTGACAGAAAGCAGGAATTCAGAATGGGAAAACAAATATTAAG